>JAHIYL010000061.1 GCA_018815145.1 Nanobdellota archaeon
ATGTTTAATTATAATGAATATAATGTAATAAGGTGGATAAATATGAATACGACAATTGCCATTTCAACCAGCATAAGAGAACAGATTAAAGAGTTCGGCAATAAAGGTGAAACTTACGATGAGATACTAACAAGGATCTTGCAAAGCGCTAAAGAGAGGCAATTGCAGGAATTATTGATGAATAATGAAAATTGCATAAACATAGATGAAGCCATTGAAAGAGCAAAAAAAAGATGGCAGTAGTTATTATTACAAAACGCCTTGAAAAAGAAATTAATAAAAAATTCAAGGAAGAGTCAATTGCAATTTTTACCTTAATGCGTGAACTCCAGAATCAGCCAAAAAAGGGTAAAGAGATAAGTGTAATTGGAAGGATTCTGGTTAAGGAGTTAAAGTATAAGAGTTATAGATTTTATTTTATTATGGATGGATATAAGATTAAGTTCTTAAAAACAGATGAATTAAAGGATTTAGTCATTAAGTTTGTCAGGATGTCAGACAAAAATAGCCAGCAAAAAGTTATAGATGAGATAAAAACTCTTTTGAGGGAGTTAGGAGAAGAGGGGTTCTAGAAAACTGGAAAAAACGCACTTTTTGTTCGAGTCCTTAATGGTTATCTGGATTAATCAAGAGAAAATCCTCAACTGATTAAAAATACGGAGCTAAAAACAGTTGAAAAAGACCCGAATCCATGGGAAAAACATTAAATGCCTGTACAGACTTACCCCTCGCTTTTTTTTCACTTGGGTTCAAAACGGGATTTTTATTGTCTCCTCTCGTTTGATTTTTCTTTTTATCGTCGATGATCCATACTTCTTTGTAAGCAATGCAAACAAAAAGTTAGTATCTGAATAATGACTTCAATCTGACTTAAACCCAAAAAAAGGTTTATATATTCTACCTATCTTACACTAAATAAATTTAATAATTCAATATAGGTGAAGAAAATGAAAAAGCTCATAATCGGATTGATCGTGGTGTTAAGTATAATAATTGTTGGTTGTCAAAATGAAAAGCCAATAGGTGGGGATAAGGACGAATATGGCTGCCTTACAGCAGCAGGTTATTCATGGTGTGTATCTTCGCAGAAATGTATCAGGGCTTGGGAAGAGGAGTGCAGCAGTGATGGAGAGAATATCCATGTCTGTACTGAGGAGGAGAGCTTGAATCATGCATGCACCATGGAATATGCCCCTGTCTGCGGAGAGATTGTGCTTAACATGGGGGAAAAAGTCTACCAGACATTCGGGAATGGCTGCTCAGCATGCGCTGCCATGAAAGTGACTGGTTATACCCAAGGGGAATGTCCTCCTGAAAAGACAACTGAAATGTGTTCAGACGACAAAGGCAATTATATGACTTTAGAAGAAGCCGCAAGGATTGCTAGATCAAGTGAATGTGGTGACAATTTGAAGATAGATTGTGTCTGTCCAGAAGGTTATAGAAAGGAAGGGGACTCATGCAATCCTGAATGCTATTACTCAAAGCCGCCATGCCTTGCCCCATCAACGCAATGCCAGAAGACTTATTTTTGCAATGAAGGGACAATGACTTTCTGGATTGAGCTTACAACAGAGAAGCAAGGATGCAGTCCTGCCTGTGTAATAGATATTCAGACAAACCATGCAGAGATAAATTGGAGATGCACTGGCTTGCTTCCTTAATTTATAATTTTTTTTAAGTTTTAATAACCTCTATTAATTTAGCATCTTTAAACAGAAAGGAAACGAACCAAACTGAAGAGTCCCTCCCCTCGCTCTTATTAAAAAGTTTGTTTCTCTGTCCGACAACCTTTAAAAAGGTATTCGGCAGGTGAAACAAATATGCCTAAATCTATATACAACAACGAACGACGCTACAATACACTCTATAGAAAAATATTCGTCGAGAAACAATTTGACATTTCTGATGCAAATAGAGTTATTCTGGAAGATTTCCTTTCAGTCCTAAAATCTGAAGGCTTGACTCTCGCCAGGAGATTCAAGTACCTATATTTCTTCAAAAACCTGATAGCATGGCTAGATAAGGATATCATCCTTGTCGATAAAGAGGATCTTATCAGATTGGTCGGTGAAATCAAATCGCAAAACTATTCTGAAGAAACAAAGAGAGACTATATATCTGCTGTAAAGAAATTCTACAAGTCCATCACAATCCTGCCAAAATATGAACATCTTTCACCTTTATATCACTGGCTCTATGACCTAAGAAACACACTCTATTCAACAAAGATGGATCGATCGAAGAACAAGAACAAAGAGCAATGGCTTACAATCGAAGAAGTGATGAGGATTATTGAAGCCTGCAGAAATTATAGGGATAAATGTTTCTTCAGTCTATTGGCAACACAAGGCACAAGACCACAGGAATTGATGGAATTGAAGAAGAATGATGTCTCTGAGATTAAGCAAGGTTTGCAGCTGAAGGTAGCAGGAAAAACAGGGGTTAGAGACTTATTTGTATATGATCAATTTGCAGTGCACAATACTGTAGCATATCTTAAAAGCATTCCTGTAAGCCAAGAGTACCTATTTGAGATAAGCTATCAGATGATGTGTAAAGTGCTCAAAAAAGCAAGTCTTGTAGCAGGCATCAATAAGAGAGTTTATCTGTATAAATTCAGAAAATTTGCAGTGACAAAGGACAGGATTAACGGTATGAGCACGGGCGCAATGGAACAGAAATTCGGATGGGTAAAAGGTACAAAGGTCATATCAGTATATGATAAAAGCATGTCTATCGATTATCAGAAGGAGAGCCGTCGGATGGCTGGATTAGAAGATAAAGGAGGCCCAATTCTTGAGTTTAAGAAAAAAAGTTGTGCAAGATGTCAGCATGAAAACAATTTTGAAAGGTCTCATTGTGAGAAATGCGGCCTATTACTCAGCATTTCAAGTGAGAGTTATACAAGCAATCTAGAAAAGGACCTTGTTAATTTAAATAAACGGATGGAGAAGTTTGAAAGATTTATAGATTGGTTGGAGAAAAATCCTGATATCCAAAGTACAATTAATGCAAAAACAAGAGAATGAATAATTATAAAGTTGACTCTAATGCATAGCCTATAATCGATCTCTCAGAAGAAACCCCTAGCCTTATAATTAATTCAAATTCTCTTATTATCTGACGGTCATATTTTTGCCTTAACTTGGCAAGTAATGGGTTTTTATTTGGTTTGATATCGGAATTAATAAGTGACCCATAAATATTCCACACATTTAAGGTATGGATTTCATTACAAATGTTTTTTAGGGCAGCATTAAATGACATACTATAATAGCTTTTTGAACTGTATAAGAAGTTAAAATAACCTACAAAAACATCTTTGAGGATTGGATTTGTTGCTAATTTGTCAATAAACTTATCTTTTGTTTCCTTATCTTTAATAAATTCAGGCAATTTGAGAGAATTAATTAGAAATTGCTTTTCAGATTCTACAATTTTATTTTTTGTTTGTTTTAAATCTATTAAGACTTGGGATTCTACAAGTTTGTTTTCTATAAGAAATTTATAATGTTCTTGTTCATAATCAGATATGTTCTTTTCATTCTCAAATGCAAAAAGATGTGATTTGATACTCAGATTGAGTTGGTGTTCTAATAGCATAGAAATAAATCTCCTACCTATATTTATCCAATTTACAGAATATATTGTCCCATTATAAAGAGGTATTTTCTCATGCGAGATTAGTCCACCAGCTTCCAATCTATTATGGATATGTTGCCAGATGTTGGGACGACAAGATTCAAATTTAATAGAATTATAATTATTAGAATATAGGCTTTCTTTTCTAGCATGGAATAACTTTTTTATATTATTTTTACCCTTGACTATCATAAGAAGATATTCAAAATCCACTGGATCCTCATTATATTCCAGATTATATTTAGCTCTCATGTCAGTTGTACTTGAAATTTGATTAAACACTTATAACTATTTAATGTTATCCATTTCTTATGGGTTTAACTGAAAAAGCTGAGATATGGTTCGAAAAAGTATATCAGCAATTAGTTAGCAAGGGAGAAATCAAAGAAGAACCCAAACAGTCGCAAACTGATACAAACTAAGATCTCTCCTTTTTTAAATGTTGTCGGACAGAATGATCAAGATAAGTGTAAGAATACCACAGGCACAGCTGCGATATATAATGTATCTGGCTAATCAAGAAGATAGAATGCTGTCTGACTTCATACGAAAAAATCTTCCAGCACCGATAAAAACATTTGAAAGAATAAAAAATGACAGAAAACATAAACAATTCGTCTGAAGCAATCGATCCTGATTTCCTAACCCTGATAAAAAGTTTGTCAAAGGACACAGATCTCTCTGTTGGAAAAAAGATACATTGCGTCAACCCTGACCATGATGACAAGACCCCCAGCATGCATATCTATAGGGATCATGCAAAATGCTTCGGTTGTGGATATGTTATTTCAAAGAGAGGGAAAAGGAAAGAATCAATAAAATCTTTGTTGAACAAGGAACTTATAGATTTGGCTGCAAAAATAAGGCCTGATGCATTTATCGATCAAAGGAAATATGATTCCACAATTATCGAGACTCTTAAAATTGGATTTGCCGATGAAGAAGTATACATGGGTTTGGTAGCCAAATTTGGGGAAACTACCCTGAAAAAAGAAGGATTTCTGAGCAATCATGGTTTCATCTACAAAAATAGAGTAATCATCCCTTACGGAGATTATTATTTTGCTGCAAGAAGTCTCAATAGGAAAGTGAAGAATAAAAACCTGTTCCCAAAGGGGATGCCAAAACAGCCATATATAATTAATCCTGGCAAAGAAGTAGTTACTTTGGTCGAGGGAGAGACAGACGCGATAGCATTATATCATCTTGACAAAAATACAACCATTATAGGTGTTGGTGGAACAGGCAGTGCTGAAAAACTTGTCAAACAGCTCGAGGAATATACTGAAGCAACTAAAGTTATCATCGCTTTCAATAATGACCTGGCTGGCCAAAAGGCATTGGAAACGGTTCTTCCTATCTTAACAGAAAAGGATTATAAGATATTTCGGATGGACATCAGCAGCAACTTCAAAGATATTGATGAATTATTTCGTGAGTTTGATACTGATGCAATAAACCATCTGGATAAAACTGACCTGACTGGAGTGGTCATTCCGATTGAGAAATGTTTTGTTCCAATTTCAAAAGAGGAATATAGGAAGATAATAATTGAATATTTCCCTGATGTCTGGGTCATCCTTGATTCAATAATCGCTGTCATATCGACACTTAAGTTAGAGGGATTGAGCGATCCAATAGGGCTAAATCTGGTGGGATCTCCCTCTGGCAACAAAACAACATTACTATCATTCCTTTATGATTTCCCTTATCTTTTCCATAAATCAGATGATTTTACACCAAAGAGCTTTGTATCCCATAGCGCTAATGTAAGTGATGATGACCTAGAATCTATTGACCTTCTACCAAAGATAAAAAACAGATGTATTGTCATTCCTGAATTGGGTCCTCTATTCTCGAAAAGAAAAGAAGATCTCATAGAAAATATTGGTACCATCACCCGAATATTCGATGGTCAAGGATATGAATCAGATAGTGGTGCCAAAGGCCATAGAGGATACAGAGGAGACTATAAATTTGCTTGGCTCGCTGCGACAACACCCTTATCAAAAGTGGTTTGGCAAATCATGGGCAAGCTAGGTTCAAGACTCATGTTTGTCAGCATGCCAGATATAGAAAAAGAAGATAATGAACTATATGAGATTGTCACTGGCAAAACACCATTCCTTGAAAAAGTCAAAAGATGCAAAGAGGCAACACACAAATTTTTGAAATCTGTATTCAAAGATGGGAAGGTCAGAAATATTGTTTGGGATAATACAAAAAATGATCCTAAGTGTGCAGTGGTAATAGTAAGCTGTGCACAGTTGCTAAGGAGATTGAGGGCACCGATTGAGATCTGGAAACAGAAAAGTAACAATGGAGATAATGAAATCAAATATGGTTATAATAGTCCTTTGATTGAAAAACCGGAAAGGATAATCACTCTTCTCTCAATCTTAGCAAAAGGTCATGCAATCAGTGAAAATAGGGATAAAATTACCATAGATGATATGTCCACAGTGGTCAATATCGCGATGTCTAGCATGCCGGATGTTCGAAGGAAATTTTTCATCCTTATCCTAAAGAAAAAGGATGCTTTAGTCTCTATAGAAGATATTATGGATGAACTAAAATGTTCAAAATCCCAAGCATATACTGTCGTAAAAACACTTGAAGTACTTGGTCTGGTGGATAAAGTCAAAATGGATGAATACGAACAAGGACGATCCAAAAGTATTGCACTCTTGAAGGATGAGGTCAAAAAGTGGGTAAACGAGATATATCCCTATATATGGATTGAAGAAAAAAATAATTTTTCCACAAAATCCGACACTGTGACCAAAAATGATGAAAACGAGATAGAAGATATATTTATTCCAGAAAATCTGACGTTGTGTGATTCAAAGGAACCATGTATCGATATAAAATATGATGATGCAGCTCAACGGCAGAATCTGAATAAAAAGGTTGCTAGCGACGAAAACAAACTCTTCTCAACACCTTATACGCATCTTGAATGTATCCTTATGGAACGTCCAGAGCAACAGATGGGGATTGATGACGCAATCAAACTAGGTTTCAGCGAAGAGATAATAGAAAGAGGTAAAATGGAAGGACGATGGTTCAGTCCGAGGCCTGATCTTATTAAATTACTGTAGGTGGAAAAGATGGATAGACAAACGCAGAACAAAACTATCAAAAGTGGAACGATAAATCAACTGCTCGAGACTTTTGAGATGAAACAATTTGGAAGAGAGTTGTTAGACTCCATAGAAAAAGGCAAATGTGTTTGTTGTGGTCGCAAGGCCGAAAATTTCAGAGATTTGATCAGTTTTAGAGAGTATCATATATCTGGGTTATGTCAAATATGCCAAAATAAGACCTTTAAAGAATCTGTTTTTGGACAATTGGGGAATTATGAGATGCGATTCCATCAAAATATCTCAAAAAGAAAGACCAAAGACGGATATTATTATGACATAGATAAGTGCGGTGCATTATGTGAAGATGAGGTTGAGATAGTCCAATACCTGCATCCAGACATGCGAAGAAGAAGGATGACCTGCAAGACCGACAAAGAGACCATTCAAAAATCTAATAAGATGTTGTTAGAGGCTTTTTTTGCTGATCCTACCTGTCGAGATAAGTCAAAAATCATAATTGGAGTGAGCTGGCTTGACAAAAATAACTCGTTGATTACAGGTGTGGCTGATAATTTTGAGAGCCCTAACTCCAATACATTTGTTCTTAGCAGCCTGATTGCAAAATTGTACTCTACAAGACAAGGAGATGAGATGAAAAGATGAAAAAAGATAAAAAATGTATG
>JAHIYL010000011.1 GCA_018815145.1 Nanobdellota archaeon
ATATTCAACCAAAAAAGATATCAACTATTCTAGCAAAAATAACTCAAAATAGCATAACTTTGGAAAAATATCTTGGAAAAATTAGTTATGGAATTAAAACAGGTTTCAACGAAGCATTCATAATAAATGAAGAAAATAAAAATCAGCTAATTTTAGAAGATGCTAAGTCAATTGATATAATTAAACCATATCTTATTGGTTCAGAGATAAGCAGATATTCTCTTAAATTGAAAAATCACTATATCATTTTAGTTAAAATAGGTGTAGACCTTAATAGATATCCTGCAATAAAAAAATGGTTGTTCAAATATGAATTAGCACTCAAAAAAAGATGGGATAAGGGTAATTATTGGTATGAACTTAGGGCTTGTGCATATTATGACTCTTTTGAAAAGCCAAAAATTATTTGGGGAAATTTGGCAATAAAAGCTTCTTTTACCTATGATGAAGAAGGATATTACATTAACGCACCAGCGTGTATTATACCTACAACAAATAAATTTATTTTAGGAATACTTAATTCAAAATTAATATCTTATTTTCTAAAATCAATTTGTGCTGAAAGACAAGGTGGGTTTATAGAACAAAAACCAATATATGTATCAAAAGTCCCTATTAAAGAGCCACAGAAAGAACAAAAAGAAAAATTGATTAAAATTGTCGATAAAATCCTCTCTCTCAACAAGCACCTTTCTTCTCTCAAAGACAAGCAAACAGACGAGAGAATCCGCCTTGAAGCTGAAATAAAAAAATTAGACAATGAAATAGACCAGGAAGTCTATAAGCTTTATGGGTTAAATAATAAAGAGATTAGGATTATTGAGGAGAGCCTGAAATGAAATAAATCAGGCTTTTTCCTGGAAAACACTGCTGCGGGAAAAAATTTGATCTGCGGATAATGGATGCAAAGGATGATAATAATGAATCAGCAGCATGGATTGTTTATGGCGTATGCAAAAAATGCAATGTTGTTATGGTAAGCAGCATGTTTTTGCAGGCAGATGAGCCTAAATTAGGTGTTGATTTTATTGTTGATTATGAAAAAAAATCAGGAAAAGGCAAGGAATGGAAATAATATGGAAAAAACGAAAAAATTAAGGTGAGATTTTGGAATGAATGAAAATAAATTATTCCAGTTGAAAATTATGTTATATGGGATTGAACCTCCTGTATGGAGAAGATTTATTGTAAAATCAAACATAACATTTCATTCACTGCATGATGTTATTCAGGAAGCTATGGGTTGGGAAGACTACCATATGTTTGAATTTGAATTCAATGATGCAATTATTGAAGCTGACCAGCAAGGCGGTATTGACTCTATGTTTATCGGGTTCAGGCCAAGGAGCAAAAAGAGAAACCTAAAAGCCAGCAAAACAAGGCTGCATGATGTAATAAGCATGGAAAGCCAGGAATTTGAATATGTCTATGATTTTGGGGATAACTGGCAGCACTTAGTTGTTGTTGAAAAGATACTTGATAATGACCCTTTTCAGAAATTTCCGGTATGTGTCGGAGGAGCAAGAGCCTGTCCCCCGGAGGACTGTGGAAGTGTCCCAGGTTATTATGAGCTGATGAAGCTAAGAAAGAACAAAAAGCATCCTGAATATGAAGAAAGAATTGTCGAATGGATCGGAGAGGATTACAATCCTGATTTTTTCGATATAAAGGAGGCAAACATGAGGCTCGGTGTCAATACAGTTAATGAAAAATACCTGGTTCAGCCTGAAAAGGAATTGCTGGAGAAAATTGTTGATTTGGCAAGCAATGCTAAGTATAACGAAGCGCTGGTGATAGTCAATATTGTGTTGAACAATAACCCAAAATCATATCCTGCATTATTCCTTAGATATAGAATTAATAAGAAATCAGGTAAAACTGATGAGGATGATTTGGAGCTTGCCTATAAAGAGGCAAAGAAACAGGGCGCAGGCAAGAAAGTATTAGCAATGATGGAAGAGGAAATAGATGATGTCGAGTTTGTAAAAATCCATAAAAAATTCAAAAAACTGATCAAAACCACCAAGCAGTCAGATATAAAAAATCCGGAAAAAAAACATATAATAAACAGGTCGAACAAAGATTATGGTGTCCCTGATTTGACACAGGAGTTTTTTGAGGATAATCCAATAGATATGTTTTCAGCAGCATGTATAGGTTATAATCTTCTTCTTAATCCTGAATTAGAAAAAAAGACCATAAAAAAATTGTATAAACTTCTTCCAAAATCCAGGAAAGGGGAAATTGACAATGAAAAAAAAGAAATTATTGCTGCAAATGGCCCAGAGGAGATGCTTAAAATAATAATGAAAGGGATAGATACAATCAATGAATACTTTTTGATGGATAAAATACTTGAATTTGAAGAGAGAGTTGTTCCTGACTTAATTGATATTTTAAAAGGAAATACCAATGATGGTGTAGTGGAATATTGTATAAAACTAATTTATAATTGCAAAATGGACCATACGAAACAGATATTAGATGCGTTATCATCAATAAAAATTGCCTATAACCTGTCAATGGTGTGCTTACTTTTGGGATTAACTGGAAACAGGGATGTAATAAAACCACTCTGGGATTGTTATCATTTTCTAAAAGAAGAATACCCTTCAGAAAGTTATGCACAGGGGCCGTTATTAGCATTATCTGAAATTGAAAATAAATTAAAATAAGCATTTTTACAGATAAAACAGGTTTAGAAGTCCTTGAATTCATAGCAACCCTTGGAATAAGCTACAGCAGCAGCAACCTTTCAAAAAAGGTTTGGCATGAGCTAAAAGGCGCCACAATTCCTCAGGCAAAAGAAATATTGTCAGCTTCTCGAAAAAAGATATCTGAAAGAAGAGAATGTAGGCATCAATTTTCCTATGAGGGTTATTTCATTGTCAGAAAAAGGAAAAGAGGCAATAAAAAACAAAGAAGAGATATTGCTTGATTTTCATAGTTTTTATGCAGGAGAATTCAAGCCTGCAGAAACAGTAGGGATAATAAACAAGGATGTATCTACTGCAAAAACATTCAGAGGGTTTCATATCCAAAAGATAAAATCGAAAGATTTGTGCCTCAGGAAATATTAGAGAAGATTAAATCAATAAATCAAATCACTGTTCTCACTTCTAAAATTAAGGAGATTCGCTAAACTAGAATCAATCATAAAGAAATCAAGAAACAACCAAAACCAAAAAAACAAAAAATCTATTTGCTATGCTTTCCTTCTTTCAGCATCAATGCAACACCAGAACCAACCAGACAGGCAACACCGGCAGGTATGAAAGCCATCAAAAACGATCCTGTCGATGCTCTTACAAACCCACCTAACAAAGGTCCGGCTATCCCTGCGATACCGTATGCAGTAAACACAAACGGATAATTAGAACCGACATTCTTTGTGCCGAATAGTTTTGCTGTTGCTACAGGAAACAGTGCGAAGTTTCCGCCGAAGTTGAATCCAATGGCTGAAGCGTACAATGTCAGCATGAAAGGATTTGTCCCCATCCTGAAGAATGTCAGCATCAACAGGCCCTGGATCAGCGTCATAAGGAATATTGCTTTCTTTGGCCCTGTTGTGTCAGAGATCTTTCCCCATGCAATCCTTCCAAGCCCGTTGAAAATGGCGTACCATGCCATTGCAGTTCCTGCAGCCATACCAGCTGAAGTAACAGTCAATCCATAAGCCTGAAGTGCGTCAATACCAAAAAGCTTGATAGTGCCGATGACCATGAGTCCGGCCATTCCGCTGAAGACAAAGATCAGCCAGGTCATCCAGAAAGAAGGCATCTTCATCATCTCCTTCCATGTGAAATCTTCTGACTTTGCAGCCTTTTCAGCTTTCTTGCCTTTCTCTTCTTTCATTCCCTTAGGCCTGAAGTCTTTTGGCGGCTCGACCATCCAGATTGAACCTACAAGTACCATTGTAGCAAATGCAAGCCCATAGATAAAGAAGACACTCTGCACATTCGGAAGACCAAAGACTGATACAGTATTCAAGAGTCCGCCAAACCAGCTTCCTGCCAATTTAACCCAGATTGTTGCGCCAAAACCGAATCCTGCGACAGCAAGACCTGATATCAGGCCTTTTTTGTCAGGAAACCATTTCATGCCGACAGCAATTGGTACTACATATGCAAGGCCTATGCCTGCACCGCCGATCACACCAATACAGATCAGTTGTCCGATAAAGCTGTTTCCGAAGAATGCTCCTAAGATATATCCTGCTCCGAGCACAACTCCTCCTGCAATAGCGAGTTTCTTTGGACCGCATGTCTTCATCTTTATCCCTGCAAAGATCATCACAAGGGCAAAGGTGAAAAGACCGGCAGAAAATACTGCCTGGGTCTCTGGTGTTGTGAAGCTGTATGGTGCTTCAGTCAATGCTTTGGTAAAAGCAGACCATGCATATATGGCGCCCAAAGCCAGCTGAATGAGTATTGCACCAAAAACCACAAGCCACCTATTTTTTTCATTGACCATTTTTATGCTTCATCCCTTCCTGTGATGAGATCGTCAACAACAGATGGATCAGCAAGGGTTGTTGTGTTTCCTACACCTTCCACATCAGCGCCTTCAGCAATCTTTCTCAGGATTCTTCTCATTATCTTTCCGGATCTTGTCTTTGGAACGCCGGCACAGAACTGGATCTTGTCAGGTTTTGCTATAGGTCCGATGACCTTAACAATCTCTGCGATGATCTCTGCTTTAAGCTCTTCATGTGGTTTTGTGACGTTAGCATTTAATGTTATGTATGCATATAGCCCCTGCCCCTTGATCTTATGCGGGATCGGGACGACTGCTGCTTCTGCAACATCAGGATGTGATACACATGCTGATTCTACTTCTGCAGTTCCAATCCTGTGGCCTGATACATTGACCACATCATCGATCCTGCCCATCAGCCAGTAGTCTCCATCAGCATCTTTTCTTGCTCCGTCTCCGGTGAAATAGACGTGTTTGAACCTTGACCAATAGGTGTCGACAAATCTCTGATGGTCCTTATAGACAGTCCTCATCATGCCTGGCCATGGTTTCTTTATGATCAGATACCCGCCTTCTTCTGCAGATGCTTCAGTTCCATCCTCTTTGATGATTTGAGGTTCAATCCCAAAGAAAGGTCTCTGTGCTGCACTTGGCTTCAGTGTATGCGCACCAGGTAGAGGGGTGATCAATATTCCGCCGGTCTCTGTTTGCCACCAGGTATCAACAATAGGGCATTTTTCTTTTCCTACAGTCTTATGATACCACATCCACGCTTCAGGATTGATCGGTTCACCGACACTTCCGAGAAGCCTGAGTGTGCTGAGGTTTCGTCTGTTGACATATTCATCTCCCATTGCTGCGATTGCTCTTATTGCTGTTGGGGCTGTGTAGAATATTGTTACACCATATTTTTCGACAACTGCCCAGAACCTGTCATTATCCGGATAGTTTGGTACACCCTCGAACATGAGTGATGTCGCACCATTTGACAATGGTCCATATACAATGTATGAATGTCCTGTTATCCATCCGATGTCAGCTGTGCACCAATATACATCTTCATCCCTATGGTCAAAGATATACTTGAATGTTGTTGTGACATACAATAGGTATCCTCCTGTTGTGTGCAGTACGCCTTTAGGCTTTCCGGTTGTTCCGCTTGTGTAGAGGATGAAAAGCGGGTCTTCTGCATCCATTGGTTCAGGTTCACAGAAATCAGTGATATCACCTTCTCTCATCTCCTCGTTCCACCATGTGTCTCTTCCGTCAAGCATCTCAACATCATTTCCTGCTCTCTTTACAACAATGACACTCTTTACATTTGGGCAGTCGTGAACAGCTTCATCAACAGCGTGCTTCAATTGGACAGTCTTTCCTTTTCTAAGGGATCCATCAGCTGTGACAACAAGTGATGCATCGCAGTCCAATATCCTGTCTTTAAGTGCTTCTGCTGAGAATCCGCCAAACACTACTGAATGCACGGCACCGATCCTAGCACATGAAAGCGTTGCTATTGCAAGTTCAGGGATCATTGGCATGTACAGGATGACTCTGTCTCCTTTTTTGATGCCTTTTTTCTTCAAAACATTTGAGAATCTGCAGACTTCCCTATGGAGCTGCTGATATGTGTATGTCTTAGCATCATCTTCAGGCTCTCCTTCCCAGATGATTGCTGCCTTATTTTTTCGCCATGTCTTCAGGTGCCTGTCAAGGCAGTTGTATGTGACATTAAGCTTTCCGCCTTTGAACCAGGTGAATCTCACAGCATCCTTGTCCCATTCAAATACCTTATCATCATCCCATTTCTCAAACCAGTCTAAGAGCTCTTCTGCTTTTTTTGACCAGAAAGCAGGTGGGTTTGCGATAGACTCTTTGTACATGGCTTCATATTCTGCCATTGATTTCACATGTGCTTTTGCGCTAAAATCCGCTGATGGCGGAAATCTTCTCTGTTCGTCCATCATGGATGTTATAGAATTTGGTTTTTCTTCCATAAAAAATCCCTCCGTTTAATATGGGATGGGAAAAAAAACATGATATATAAAGTTTTAGTTTTAAAAATACTTTTGGCAATGACAATATTTTTAAGAAGAGAAAACTTTTAGTTAGTTTATGGAAAGTAGGTAGTCTACCTTTAAAAATAATAAGTTTTTTTTTAGATATTGATTTTAGCAAGGGGGAAAATTTCATGGAAGAAACAAAGGATATAAAAAATACTGAAACTAAATCAGATTCCTTTGAAAATGGTCTTGGATTTCTTATCTCTGCCTTGAAGGAATTGCTTACTGAAACACATTCTATTGATGATTCCAATTTTGAAGAAAGAAGAAAAACAATCTATGAAAAGATAAAAAATAAAGCAAAAGATAAAGTCCTTGTAAGACAGCTTGGAAATGTAAGATATAAGAAAAATTACATTTCAGCAATTGAAGCTAGGATTGGTTATCTTGCATTGGTGAACCAAGGCAAAGAAAAGACAGCTGAGAAGGTATCGATGGCCCTTTATGTGAAGAGGATCGGGCTGACGCTTGACAAGGAAAAATGCATCAGGTGCGGAATTTCCCATACAGTATGTCCGAAAGAGGCAATAGCCCTTGATGCAAAAAATATTCTGGTTGATGAGAAGAAATGCGTCCTTTGCGGCCTCTGTGTTCCTTTCTGCCCCGTAGATGCGATTGAGATGCATGTAGACGGCAAAAAAGAAGACTTATTGTACAATAATGAGAGTGTCCCTATCCTCAATGAACCTGAAGAGATAAATGGCTGCTCTATCAGGAGGTTCTTTACAGGTTCTATCACTGTTGATGAGAGCAAATGTCCCTCAGATTGTGAGGAATGCGTCATAGCATGTCCTATTGATGTGATTGAGAGAGACGGAAAAAAAGTATCCGTAGATAAGGAAAAATGTGTCCTATGCGGAGCATGTGAAAATTCATGTCCTGAGGATGCGATTGAGATCAGGAGAAACAAGATAATTACCAAGGGAAAAAAAGGATTTTCAGCCTCATGGACTGAAGTAACAGAAAAATTATTGGGCAGAGAAAAAGTGAATATTGAGACAAATGCAAAATCTATGGACAAGATGAGATCACTTGTGCAGGATTCAGAACTATCAGAGTATACAAAATGACAGAAGAGAAAGATAAGACTAATAAGGCAGATAAGATGAGTGAAGCAAAAGAAGAAGTGAGAGTAGGTGTCTTTGTCTGCAGCTGCGGAAAGAACATCGGAGGAGTTGTGGATGTTGAAAAAGTCACAGAATATGCAAAGACACTTCCTGATGTCAAGATCGCCATGTTGAATATATATACTTGTGCTGATCCTGGCCAGAATGAGATAAAGCATGCAATAGAAGAGCACAATCTTAACAGGGTTGTTGTTGCTGCATGTTCACCAAGGATGCATGAGCCTACCTTTCGAAATACAGTCTCAGAAGCAGGACTCAATCCGTATCTTCTTGAGATGGCAAACCTCAGGGAGCATGATTCATGGGTGCATATATGGGACAAGGAAAAGGCCACTGAAAAGGCCAAAGAGATTGTTGATATTGCTGTTGCAAAAGTAAGGTTTTCTAAACCCCTTAAAAATTTCAAGGTCCAGGTGACAAGATCTGCCATGGTCATAGGCGGAGGGGTTGCAGGCTGCCAGGCAGCATTGGATCTTGCTGACATGGGTTTTCCGGTCACACTTGTTGAAAAAGAGCCGTCAATCGGCGGGATCATGGCTGCACTTGATAAGACTTTTCCGACCATGGATTGCTCAATATGTATCTTAGGACCTAAATTGGTTGAAGTAGGCAGGCACAAGAACATCAATCTCCTTACAAATTCAGAGGTTGTGAAGACAGAAGGCTATATAGGCAATTTCAAGGTTACTGTGAAGACCAAACCAAGATACGTGATAGAAGAGAAATGCACCGGCTGCGGAGACTGCAGTGCAGCGTGCCCAGTTACCATACCTTCAAAATTTGAAAGAGGGTTGTCACCATTGAAAGCTATCCATGCACCTTTTCCTCAGGCAGTGCCATTGAAATTCAATATTGACCAGGACGCATGCATCAAATGCTATAAATGTGCAGAAGCCTGTGCAGACAGGCGGGCGATTGATTTGACACAGGAAGAAACAACCCGGAAGATAGAGGTTGGCACAATCATTGTCGCTACAGGCTGTGAACCATCTGATCCAAGAGAAAAGCCTGAATATGGTTATGGGAGATTTGAGAATGTTGTCGATGGCATGGAATTTGAAAGGATAGTATGTGCAGGAGGACCGACAGGAGGAGTTTTGATTCGAAAAGACGGGAAGCATGCCAATAAGTTTGGATTCATCCAGTGTGTCGGATCAAGAGACAAATCAATCGGAAAGCCATACTGCTCAAATGTATGCTGCATGAATTCCATAAAGAATGCAATGCTGATAAAAGAGCATGAGCCTGATGCGACAGTGTATATATTCTATATGGATATTCGGGCGCATGATAAGGGTTTTGAAGAATTATATACTCGTGCAAGGGAAGCAGGGATAATGTTCATTAAAGGAAGGCCGTCCCATATATATGAGAGAGGCCCTGACAATAATCCAGTCATTGTGACTGAAGATACATTGACCGGCGAAGTCATGGAAGTTGAAGTAGACCAGGCAATTCTTGCTGTAGGTGTCAGACCAAGCAAGACTGCAAAAGGAGTTGGTGAAAAGCTTCATGTTCCTGTTGACGGACATGGCTTTTTCATGGAAGCACATCCAAAACTTAAACCAATTGACAGTCCTGGTGACGGAGTCTATATTGCCGGAGCAGCATTAGAACCTAAGAATATTCATAATTCAGTTGCTTCAGCATCAGGAGCAGCTTCAAGAGCAGCAATCCCGATGAGCAAAGGCGAGGTTGAGATTGAAGGCATCACAATAAAAGTTGATTCAGACAAATGTGTAGGCTGCGGACTCTGTGTCAAAGCATGCCCATATGGTGCGAATTCAATTGATCCGAAAACCAAGAAAGTCGTACATAATGAGGCACAGTGCCATGGCTGCGGAACATGCGTTGCAGAATGCAGATTCGGGGCTATTGACCAGAAACATTTTACAGATGAACAGATAATGGCACAGATTGATGCTGCACTTGCAAATGATCCGGGTTCAAAGATCATGTGTTTTGCATGTAATTGGTGCAGTTATGCAGGTTCAGATTTAGCTGGGGTCTCAAGATTTCAGTATCCGCCGGAGATAAGGATAATAAGAGTCATGTGCTCAGGAAGGGTATCAGAAAAATTTGTCCTGAGAGCTTTTGAAAAAGGCGCCCGGATTGTCTGGGTCACAGGATGCCACCTGCCCACAGACTGCCATTACATATCTGGAAACCATTTTGCAAAGGCAAGGATAGAAAGACTGCAGAAGATGCTTCCTAAGAAGATCAATCTTCCTTCAGAAAGACTGAAGCTCAATTGGATTAGTGCAGCAGAAGGCAGTGTATTTGCAGAATATGTCAGAAAACTTGTGAAAGAACTTGAGGAGATTAATGCGAGTAAGAGTGAATGATTAATAATTACACAAAAAAAATATTTTTCATAGGCACAGGTCGGACGGGGGATGCCCCATCGGGGTATCCGACGAGGAGCAAAGCTCCGACTGCCGCTATGAAATGAAAAATATTATGGATAAATTGCAGAAATATCAAATATAAATAACATCAATAAAATGACTGAAATCAATCTGGAATTAAGAAAGGAACTTGTGAAGGAGATACCTGAGCTATTGAAATGTTTCCAGTGCGGAACTTGTGTATCAAGCTGTCTTGCTGAAAAATATAGTGGTTCATATTCACCAAGGAGAAAGATACTTATGGCCTGCTATGGCCAGAAAGACATAATCGCAAAAGAGCTCTGGAGATGTGTGACATGCAACAGCTGCAATGAGCGCTGCCCTCAGGAAGTCAACCCATATGATGTATTGATCAAGCTCAAAAACTATGCATTGAAGCATGGTCTTGTCGAAGATGAGGCATTGCAGGCAACAGAGAAGCTTGTCAGGAAGACAGGAAGGGCCATGCCGGTCAATGAGAGGACACAGAGGATGAGACAAGAACTGGGTCTTGAAGAACTGAAGCCTATTGATGATCTTGATAAACTTTTTGAAGAAAAAAAAGAAGAAAAGGAAGTAAAGCAAAAATGACTGAAGAAAAGACAGAGAAGGAACAGGAGCCGGAAAAATCACCTGAAGAAAAAAAATATGCATTATATTTAGGCTGCGTTATCCCTACCCAGATGCCACATATTGAGAAACTGGGAAAAGTTGTGCTTCCAAAATTGGGATTTTCTCTTGTTGACGCAGAGTTCACATGCTGCCCGTATTATGCAGTAAAAGATATTGATGAAAAAAAATGGCTTGTTGCTGCAGCACGAAACCTTGCTGTCGCAGAAGAGAAGGGATTTGATATAATCAGCCTGTGCAATGGGTGTTCGCAGACACTTATTGAGGCAAAGCACATGCTTGATGAAGATAGGGATCTCAGGATTGAGATAAACAAAGAACTTGCCGTGATTGGAAAAGAATACAAGGGCAAAGTGAGTGTCAGGCATTTCATGATGGTCCTTGATGAATACAGGGAAAAGATAAAAGAGCTGACAGTAAGACCTTTCAGTGGATATCTTTTTGCTACACATACCGGCTGCCATCTTTTGAGACCATCACAGATATTAGGGTTTGACAATCCTGAAGACCCTAAAAAATTTGATGAATTTGTTGAGGCTCTTGGAGCGAATGCACTTGATTATCAGCATAAGGCACTGTGCTGCGGCTCAGCACAGCTGACAAGAGAAAAAGACATGGCCTTGTCCATGATGAAAGACAAGCTTGAAGAATTAAAAGAAAAAAAAGCAGATGCTCTGGCAGTTTGCTGTCCCAGCTGCTTTTTGCAGTTTGACAAGAATTCAGTGCTCCTGAAAGCCAAATATAAGGAAGATATGAAGATTCCTGTGATGCATGCATTGCAGATGCTGGGATTGGCATTAGGCATGAGCACAGCAGAAGTGTTTGCTGAAAAGAACAGATCAATGAATCCTGAATTCCTGAAAAGGCTGGAATCACTATGATCAACTGATAATGAATGCAATGATGATGGAAAAGGAAAATTTTGTGAAGGTTGTCTTGCTCACACCATTTGAAAGATTTTCAGACAAAAAGAATAGTAAGAGGGAAATTGAGATAAGGTTCAAAAAAGGAGAGACCTTCGGTGACCTTGTAGAAAAGCTTGCCAAAAAATTCGGCAGGGAGTTTGAACAGACATTATTTGACAAGACCGGACAGATTGATGATGATGTCATGGTTATGCTGGATGGAAGGAACATATCTGCAAAAAAAGGCTCTGGATTTTCAGAAGAGCTTGTTTGCGGAAAAGAATATGTCTTCTGTTCAGTGATATCAGGTGGTTAAAATGCAATTCAAAGGATATACAGGAAAATATTTGGACATTGATCTTACTTCAAGGATTGTGAAGGTAGAGAATCTGCCTGAAGACTGGCCAAAAAAATACATCGGCGGCATAGGTTTTGGAATAAAGACTGCATGGGACAACATACCTAAAGGCGTCGGTTCACTTGACCCGGAAAATGTCATAAGTTTCTGGACAGGGCCTTTTGCAGGAACACTGGTTCCGGTCTCATCAAAATATTCTGCCACAGCAAAATCACCCCTAACAGAAGGGATAGGGTTTGGGCTTTCATCAGGTTATTTCGGAGCAGAGCTTAAAAGAGCTGGATATGACGGATTGGTTGTTCGCGGAAAAGCAGACAAATTAGTATATCTATTCATAGATGATGATGTTGTTGAGATAAAGGATGCAGTAAAATTAACCGGAAAGACGACTTGGGAGACAGAGGATCTCATAAAAGAAGAGCTTGAGGATCAGTCTGTCAGGGTTGCGGCAATAGGTTCTGCCGGTGAGAAGCTAGTCAGATTTGCGTGCATCACAAATGCCAGGAACAGGCAGGTCGGCAGGAACGGGCTTGGATGCGTAATGGGCTCAAAGAACCTGAAGGCTGTTGCTGTGAGAGGAACAAAAGAAGTACAGGTTGATGATCTCAAGACGCTCCTAAAGGAAGTGAAGCAATTGTACAAGGACTGCCGCGGAGACAAGATGTATTACGGGAAACAGGGTACACCGATAAAGATCCTACAGCATAACAAGAGAGCTGTCCTTGCGACCAATAATTTCCAGAAGATGATTTTTGACGGCGCAGAGAATGTATCAGGCGAAAAGATGAATGATGAAAAAGTGAAGAAGATTGTGGCATGCGAGATGTGTGCTGTTGCCTGCGACCATGTCAATGTGATAAGTGAAGGTGAATACAAAGGAGCAGTGAGTTCAATCGATCTGGAGACACTCTGGGTATTTGGTCCGCTTTGCGGGGTCGATAATCTTGATGCAGTCACAAAAGCAGCAGAACACTGCGATACTCTTGGTATGGACACCCTGTCAGCAGGAGGGACTGTTGCCTGGGCAATGGAGTGCTATGAGAAAGGAATATTCACAAAAGAAGATACAGATGGTCTTGAACTGAATTTCGGCAATCATCAGGCAATGGTAGAGCTTGTCAGGAGAATAGGGAGACGAGAAGGAAAATTTGCAGAGATGCTTGGTGAGGGTACAAAAAGAGCTGCTGAAAAGACAGGTAAGGATACGATTAATTTTGCTATGCAGATCAAAGGTCTTGAGACAAGTGCTTATCCTTTCAGGGTCATGCAGACAGGAGCGCTCGGCCATGCAACATGCCTGACAGGAGCATTCTACCAGAGAAGCGGAAGCTATCAGTATGATGAGAAGGATGTATTTGACAGATTTTCACTTGATGACAAGAGAGGGAAAGTAGTTGCTGACGGAGAGGATGATTACACAGTGATTGATTCTCTTATCATCTGCAAGTTTTCAAGAAGGATATATACAGACAAGGAAAAGGTTGCCCACATGTGGAAATGGGTCACAGGAGAAGAGATGGTGTATGATGGTCTTCTGAAAAGAGGCAGGACGATATATACTCTTGGCAGGGCATTCAATGCAAGGCACGGGCTTTTGAGAGATTCAGATTATCTTCCAAAAAGGGCTTATGAAGAAGAGATAAATGACCACATAAACAAGCATGCGATTGTCCGGATGAATGAGTGGGACATTGCCCTTGACAGCTATTATGATTATAGGGGATGGGATAAAAAGACAGGAATTCCAAAGAAAGAGACTCTTAAGAAACTTGGTTTGGATGATGCAGCAGAAGAATTGGGGATTTGATAAGGTGAATAGAGAATGGCAGAAGAAAAAATAATTGTCTGTGACACTGATGCATGCACAGGATGCAGGATCTGTGAATACATCTGTTCAGCAGTTAATGAGGGAAAGATAAATCCGCGCCTATCAAGGATACGGACTATCAGGATTGATCCGGTCTTTGACCTTGCCATGAGCTGCAGAAAATGTGATAATCCTAGATGCATAGATGCATGTGCAAGGAACGCAATCACTCAGGACGAGGAAACAAAACTTATTGAGATAAATAAAGACAAATGCGACGGCTGCGGCTATTGTATTGAGCAGTGTAATTTTGGTGTCCTTTCAATGGGTATAGATAAAAGAGTGGCTCTTGTGTGTGATACCTGCAAGGAGAACAATGACGGGAAGCCTGCCTGTGTAGACTATTGCCCTAAAGAGGCCCTGAAATTTGTTAAGATATCAGAAATATCTGAAGAGAAGGTCAGGAAATTCCATAGTGTCTTGCAGGAAAATACAGATAAAAAAGAAAAATAGATATGGATTTTTGCACATGCCTAAATATAATTTGCATAATTTTTATAATTTCTTTGAAGCACAAATTATTTATATAAAAAAAGGTTTTTCAACTCTGGGAGGGATAATCTGCTAAAGTTAGCTGATTATCATGCTCAAAATAAAATATAGGTGGTAAAAAAATATGTATGGAACAAGAGATGATAAATTGTCCCCGGTTAAAGAAGGGGATGAAGTTGATGTAAAGATTGAAGCAATCGGGGAAAAGGGAGACGGCATCGCAAAGATTGATGGTTTTGTCCTGATAATACCTAACACAAAAACTAATGACCAGGTGAAAGTAAGGATAACCAAGGTTCTCAAGAAAGTTGGATTTGCAGAAGTGATAGGTAAGAGCGCAGCAAAACTTGCTGAAAAGAAGAAAGAAATTCCTATTGAGGATGTTGAAGAAGAGATGCCTGATGTTGAGGATTTTTCTGAAGATTTCGGAGAAGAATGATTAAAGAATATTTAAAATAAT
>JAHIYL010000062.1 GCA_018815145.1 Nanobdellota archaeon
TAATTTGAATACCTTTTCTCAAATGTAATCCAAAGCTTTTGACCTTTTTTTCTTCATAGGAAAGTTTAGAATTCTCGTCAAAAAACATATCAAGTCTCATATCAAAACTTGCGTTTTTAGGCAATGGATTAAACATATAATTTTTTTTATTTCTCGTCTTTATATAGTTATCTATCAGACGACAAATTTTAGTCAATTAAGTACCCAGAGTCGATTTATCTTCTGTGTAATATGTGCAATCTGGATCTTTGTATAGTTCATTCAGATTATCAGGGAGAAATTCCTTCTGCCACTCCACACAATTTACATAGATGACCTTGCCGCCTGTTTTTTTGTATATTCTGATGAATTCTTTAAGTTTAGGGACCATTTTCCTGATTCTTTTGTAGGTTATGCCCCTTTCAGGCAATTCACATTTTTCATGGCAGCATACGTTTGTGATGTCAATGATGAGAAGAGCTGTTCTTTTGATAGGGATTTTAGAGGGCATAAATAGAGGTAAGAGAGACAAATAATAAAAATTTATTGAAAAAATTGAGAAAATCTGAAAAGATTTAAATATAGGATGTTTGTGATGAGAGGTGAAATACTGAGAAAAATGGAAAAAATAAAAGTTGTAATCGGACACGACACAGGTGGAACCAATACTAGAGTAGCTGTTGCAGGTCTCGATGGTGAGATCATAAAACAAATCAATAAAGAAACTGAAAAAAAATATGGCACAGATCTTCTTGATGAAATAGGTGATGTTTGTGATCAGGCACTATCTGAACTTGGTGGAGAATATGAGCTTGTTGGTATGACCGGATCAATGGCCGGCGGAGTTGATTATGATAAAGGTATTTTAATGAAATCTCCGAATGTTTTGGATGTTGATGGGTTAAATTTCAGAAAATATTTTGAAGATAGATTTGGTGTGAATTATCACTTGCTTAATGATGGAAATGCCGCAGCACTTGGATTACTTAAATATGATTCACAGTTTAAAGATACAGGCATAGAAAATCTTGTGTATGTTATACTAGGTACAGGTATTGGGGGCGGCATAATTATTGATGGTAAAATATATAGAGGAAAAGGCCAAGCAGGAGAAATTGGCCATATCGGACTTGATCCTAAAGGACCCATGTGTGGGTGTGGACATGAAGGTTGTTGGGAAGCATATAGTTCGGGTTATTCTATTGCTAGAACGGCAAAATCACTTATTTATGCTTATAATTATAAAGGGAAAATTCTTGAGCTTGCAGGATGTTCGGATATTGAAGAACACACCGAACTAGAAAAAGTAAAAGCAGAGCATGTCTTTGCTGCTGCACGAGAACCTTACAAAGACCCACTGGCTATACAAATTATAGATGAAGTACAAGAGAGAAACAAGCAAGCAATTGATATTTTGATTGATACTCTTCATCCGGAGGCAATTGTATTTGGTGAAAAAGTAGCGACATCAAATCCCGATTTCATTATTGAATACCATAAGAAACATCCTAATTCAAGAATGAATTCCACAACTGATTTTTACATGCCGCAGATAGAAAATCCCGGTTTGAGAGGAGCAATTTATGAAGCAATTACAAATTATCAATCAGTATAAACATAAATATAATTAATCTACTTCTCCGCCCGTATCTTCACTTTCTCATTGACAGCAATATCTCCGTCGCCAAAGACAATATCCTGTGCACCTGTGGTTGCCATGATGTCAGATAAAACCAATTCAATCAGCTTTCTCGTGCTTTCATCACATTCAATCACAAGCTCTTTGAGCTCAGTCTTCAGGGACATCTGGTTCTCAGATTTGAATTTTCGAACAGCAGCGATGATATCGACAGCATGGTCTCCTGCATTCTCAGCTTCTGTAAAGACATAGTTTTCATCGTATTCCGGCCATGAAGATATATGGATGCTCTTCTTGCCTTCTTTCTCTGCAAAATAGAGGTGATATATCTCCTCTGTGATAAACGGCATAACAGGAGCAAACATCTTCAGTGTATTGAGGAGTCCTTCATAGAGGCCGAACTGGGCAGATTCTCTTGCACCTTCATGGTATTTTTCCGTATTGTACAACCTGTCTTTTACAACCTCGAGATAATGGTCGCAGAAAGTATTCCAGAAGAAATTGTCGACATCTGCCTTGACTTTGCTGTATTCATAGACATCAAAGCTTTCAGTAGCAGATCTTATGAGCTTCTGCAGTTTTGTCAGGAGCCATTTATCCATGATCTCAAGCTCGTGCTTGTCATATTTGAAGTCTTCCAGATGCATTAGTGCGAATTTTGATGCATTCCAGAGTTTTGTAGTTGTCTTCTTGC
Source organism: Nanobdellota archaeon (assembly GCA_018815145.1). Taxonomy (GTDB): domain Archaea; phylum Nanobdellota; class Nanobdellia; order Woesearchaeales; family GW2011-AR15; genus WJJD01. Next base: position 2,313 of record JAHIYL010000062.1, read on the forward strand.
CTGTGACAAGATCCTTTTCCTGGAATGGCATATCTTCTCCAAGCTTGCTTCCTGCTGCCCAGTACCGAAGTGCATCTGCAGAATATTTCTCTATCATCTCCTGGGGTGCTATCACATTTCCCTTGCTCTTGCTCATCTTTTTTCCATGCGGGTCAAGCGCCCATCCAGAGATTGTTGTCTCTTTCCATGGATTGAATCCATTATGCAATTGGGATTTGACCAGTGTATTGAACAGCCAGAAACTGATGATGTCATGCGCCTGAGGCCGCAGGGTTGCCGGATATAGGTCATCATATCTTTCAGGTATCAATGCAGCTCCTATCTGAGGCGACAGAGATGATGTTGCCCAGGTATTGATGATATCCTTTTCACCGATGAATTCTTTGCATCCGCATTTTGGGCATTTGCTGGCTGGCGGCTTGTCTTCCAATGGGTCGACAGGCAGGTCCTTTTCTTTGGCAACAATGACTTCATCGCAGTCTTTGCAATACCAGCACGGGAAAGGGATGCCGTAGGGAAGCTGCCGTGATATGCACCAGTCCCACTGCAGGCCATTGACCCAGTTGTCGTACCTGTTCTTCATATGCTCAGGATACCATTTGAGCTCAGCACCCCATCTGAGCATATCTTCCTTCAGGTCAAGATATTTCACAAACCATTGTTTTGAATGTATGAATTCGATGGGTGTTCCGCATCTCTCATGTACATTTACAGCATGAGTTATAGGTTTCTGTCCTTTCAGAAGGCCTTTTTCTTTCATCGCTTCAATAATTCCCTTTCTTGCAGCTTCAATCTTCATGCCTTTGAAATCCTGAGCCAGTTCAGTCATCCTTCCGTTGATATCAATTGCCTCTTTGATAGGCAGTGAGTGCGCTTTCTGCCATTCCATGTCAGTCGCATCTCCGAATGTGCAGCACATTACAATCCCTGTGCCTTTTTCAGGGTCGGCCCGGTGGTCTTCCATGATAGGGACTTCATAGTCAAATACAGGAACCATAGCTTTTTTGCCTTTCAGGTGCTGGTATCTCTTGTCATCAGGATGATAGAAAACACCTACACAGGCAGGCAGGAGTTCAGGCCTTGTGGTTGCGATGATCAGTTCTTCACCATCAACCTTGAACACTATATCATTGAAATGCGAAGCGAGCTCCTTGTCCTCACATTCTACCTGGGATATTGCAGTTGCACATTTCGGGCAGTACATTGCAGGAGCCAGCTTCCTGTACTGTCTTCCGATGGCATACAGGTCAAGGAAAGATTTCTGTGATATCTTCTGGCAGTGGTCATTTATTGTTGTATAGAACATCTCAAAGTCGCAGCTCATTCCTATCCTTTTCCAGTCAGCGACATAAGACGGTCTGAGCTCTTCTTTCAGAGTCTTGAGGCACAGCCGGATAAAATCTTTTCTCGGCATATCTATCGCCCTGACTTTCTTTTCTTTTTCAACCAGGAGCTTTGTCGGCAGCCCGTTATCGTCAGTTCCGAAAGGATAGAATACATTAAACCCTTTCATACGCTTGTATCTGGCGATAAAATCCTGCTGGGAATACGAGAATGAATGCCCAAGATGCATCTTCCCTGAGACAGTCGGCGGAGGAGTATCTATTGAATAGACCTCAGTTTCCATATCCTCTTTGTCAAAAGAATATATCTTCTCATTTTTCCAGTAGATCTGCCACTTCTTTTCGCTTTCATGAACATCATAAATTTTTGGTAATTCCATTTTTTAGCCTCGAGTTTTATTATTATTGATTATCATATTGTTTTGTTTGCAAGATTTAGATGATGAAGAGTATAGCGCTCGAGCATATCTGCTTGATCTTGTGTAATTTTTTCACAAATCACATCCCAATGAATTGATACAAGATCGCCTTTTTTGATTTCCTCAATGTCGATATCTGCTTCAAAACTTCTGGTGATTTTCTTTGAGATTGAATCACCAAGCGTGAGCTTGCCATTAAAATATCGCAAAGGCCTTGTTTTTATTGTAACAAACGGGCCGGATGAATTTTCCACAACTCCGGAGCTGATTCGGCATGAATCAAGCTTTTCGATCATATCAAGATCATCAAGATTGCCTGTGCGACGCCAAACATCAAAAACATGAAAAGAATGATGAGGAAGCGCATGCGCATCAATCGAACTGTCTACTTCATTAAATAATTTCGCTCCGATACGCTTCTTCAAGCCTTTATCTTCGATCAAGTGATTATAAAGCGCGCGCTTTGAAACTCGATCCAAAAGCGAATTTCCAATCCAGTAAGCTTCGACTATTCGAGCATCAAACGGGTCAGCGATTTCGTTTGCCTCGGCAATGACTTTCAGATACGGATATAACGTCTGAAATCCCCTGAGAAGCCTCGCAAGCCCCGGATCCTCTGTATTGCTATCAATATAAGCTAAAATCTCCTGATTCTGATCAGGGCCGCAATAATGAAGCCTATTTGGCCCAAAAGCATATCGACTGCATCGTAAAAGTCCATTCATATTTCAGCTCAACACTGAGTGTTGCCAACACTCAGTGTTGGTTATCCACAGTGCTCAAAGCATACTATCACTCTTGATCAAACTCAAATAAGATGATACAACATTGATCTGTTCATTTTAAAATTGGAGGGAGATTGACAGGAGAA
>JAHIYL010000063.1 GCA_018815145.1 Nanobdellota archaeon
ATATACTAACCTTGGGAATCCATACTTGCATAGGAAACTTATTGACTAAGTATATATGTAAGCACATTCAATCAATGTGGTATGATATCAGAAAAGGATCTAAATATCCTGAAACTTTTACGAAAAAATGCAAGATCAACCATAACTGCTATATCCAAGAGCACAGGAATTCCGATAAGTACTGTGTTTGATAGGATACGGAAGCAAGAAAATGGTGTGATTTCAAAACACACTGCTATAGTTGATTTCGAGGAGTTAGGATTTGGAAAGGGGTGCATATTTGCAATAGGTGTTACTTTATCTGATTCTGAGGCCATGAAAAACTGGTTGCAGGCACATCCTGGATTAAATTCATTGTATAGGTTGGATTATCGTTTTGATTTCCTTGCAGAGATGATTTTCAAAAATGATGAAGAACAAGACGCATTTGTTGAACAGACAAACAAGCGTTTTCCAATTTTAGAAATCTGTAAATTTCCTGTCCAGAAAGTGATTCAGAAGGAGATGTTCTTGTCAAGTATGATCTGATCCATTTATTCTATCTTTTTTTCTTATGGTGTTTATGATCTTTTGAGTGTTTTGGTTTAGCATGATGCGTATCATTATCAAGCTTCACAACAATTTCTTTTCCTTGCTTGTGAGTGGATTTTTTACTTTTCGTTGTTTCAGTGTACCCGAGATCAATTACTATTGTGTGTTCTTCTTTCTTTTCAGGTATTGCTGCTTCTTTTTTTTCTTGTTTCTTTTTTTCTTCATCAATATTTACTATCTTATCTTTCTCGTCTATAATCTCTTCTTTTTTTGCTTCTTCTTTTTCAGACTTATCCTGTGCTTTTTGTTCTTGTTCCAGTCTTTTATCTTTTTCCTGCTTTAATTCGTCATCATCCTTATAGTTGAATACTATTCCAAAACCATGTTTTTTATGCTTTTTTTTTACTTCAGGATGTTTGATCTCTTTATTCCATGAGTAAACGTGATCTGATTCGTTCTTCCCATTCTTCTTTTCTGGTTCGAGGATTTTCCCTGATTTTACCTCAATTGCCAATTCCTTCACTCTTTCTTGGCAGAGTTGTAGAATTTTGCTGGGGTTGTAGTCTGCAATAGAAAAAAGATCTTTGAGTATCTTATCTGTAAAAGGCCATATTTCTGTGCCTCCGACAGATTCAACTCGTTTCCTGATCATCTCTTTGGCACCTGCAAAGGATAATTTTTTCAATTCAAATCCAAGTTCATCTTTTCCTAGGTGCTTAAGATGAATTTTTGAGAGTTCCTTTCTTCCAGAAAGAATAACTGCAGTATTGTTTATTTCCAGTATCTGGTGGATCATTTCAATATCCTGCCTCTTAAGCAGATGAGCGTCTTCTACAAGTAGGATATATCTTTTTGATTTTAGATGTTCCTTTAGATATTGGTCAACTGTATTCTTGGTCAGAGATTTGATTTTGCGTTTTTCCAGCATTCCCCTGATTGGATGTTCTGTCGTAAATGGCTCGATAAGTGTCCTGACAGTTTTCTCATCGCTCTTAAGATCTTCATTATCTAGAGTAACAACCTTGAATGTGCCTTTGTGTTTGCTCAGATTGGCCTTGAGCCAATGGATAATTATGGTTTTACCTGCGCCTTGTTTTCCTATTACTGTTCCAAATTTTGAACATTTCAGTATGAATAGGTTAAGCTTCTCTCTTTCATTTTCATATCCTCCTAAATACTCTACTGAGGTCGCAGCTGGTTCGAAGGGATCCTCTCGCCAGCCCAATGCTTTCTTCCAGTTCAGTACAAAATCATCCATTTTTTTGTTAATCTAGCTACCTGTATACCTATTCCTATATTTATAGACCTTTGTATATTATAAATGTTTTGGTTTTTTGGGGTGAAATGGGATTTTTGTGAGTTGACGTGACTACTCTCAAATCGAGCCAAAACTCCATACTTTAGGGTGGAGATAGGCCGAGCAGATTATTCAAGAGCCAAAATCGGCGTTATCAGCAAAATATTTAAATGATAAGCTCTGCAATAGACCTGGGTGTATAATTTTTAGAGGTGGACATATGAAAAAGCATGAGGACAAATTGTCAGAAGAAAATAGGTTAGTACTTTTCACAGGTTTATGCATTGTTGCAATAGTCTTAATAGTATTTATTGCATTTGCAGCAGTACGGCCTAGTGTTACATCACATTCGCCTACTGTGTCAGAAGG
>JAHIYL010000064.1 GCA_018815145.1 Nanobdellota archaeon
TAATTGATATCGAATGGGGAATAATAGCTATCAACTACATGTTTAAAAAAAAGAAAAATATATTCCATATTCCAAGAATGCAGCCAGGAATCCTGCATTCGATTGTCGGAGCATTCTCAATAGGTCTTCCTTTGACTGTATATGTCTCAAGCATTGTAAATCCCGGACTTGGGATTGTCTTTGACTTAAAAAAGGTACTATTATCATCAATCATAGGATTGATAAGCCATCTTTTGATTGATATCCCTGCCCATCAGAATCTAATGATGTTCTGGCCAATAAAAGTATTTGAAAAAAACCCTTTTCTGCTATTCAAAAAATACACAAAACTTTATGAGAAATACAATATATACAAGAAGATCGAGACCTTTCCGCAGGAATTTCTTCCAACATTCAACTATCTTGTATTCTCGCATGTATTCTTAGTCATTTCACTGCTGATTTTTTTTGTTTTTATTTAGGGTTAGCCCTGTTCCTCTCAGAAAAGAATATAAATATTGCCTAACTTAATCTATGCAGAGCTGAGGCTCAAAACGATTCAAAAGGTGATTCCTATGTACAGAAAGCTTGATGATATGGATTTTTCAGGAAAACGAGTTCTGGTCAGATGCGACTACAATGTGCCTATGAAGGAAGGCAATATAACTGATGATGCCAGGATTAAAAAGACTTTTCCCACTGTGCAGCATCTTCTGGACAACAATGCCAAACAGATTGTGCTCTGTTCACATCTTGGAAAACCAAAAGGTGAATATATGCCTGACCTTACTATGGAACCTGTGTACGAAAGGCTTGTTCAGGAATATGGGACACAGATTTATTTTGAGAAAGAACCTGATTATTTCAGGATAAACAGATTGCAGAAAAACAAGATTGTACTTCTTGAAAACCTCAGATTCAATCCTGGTGAAAAAGAAAATGATAAAAGGTTCTCTGAAAAACTTGCTTCTTTTGCAGATATTTTTGTCCTTGACGCATTTGGCGCATCACACAGGGCACATGCATCTGTCGTAGGAGTGGCAGAATTACTGCCTTCATGTGCCGGAAGACTTATGCAAAAAGAGATTGAGATGCTTAGTTCTGTTGTCGAAAATCCTGTACAACCCTTCAATGCAATCATTGGAGGCGCAAAGGCGGACAAGATTGAAGTCATAAAGAATCTCCTTCCAAAAGTTGAGCACCTGATCATCGGAGGCATACTTGCAAACACATTTCTCAAAGCAAACGGAATTGACATTAAGGGCTCAAAGTTCGATGAAGAGACACTCTTTGCAGCTGATGATATACTTGCATTAGGCCGGGACAGAATCATCCTTCCTATAGACTGTGTGGCTGCTGATTCGTTTGATGAGGATGCAGAATCAGTTGAGTGCAAGCTTTCAGAAATTCCAGAATCATGGCTTATCATGGATATCGGTCCAAAGACTGTGACCCTTTATTCTGATCTTCTGGAAAAATCAAAAACAGTTGCGTGGGGCGGACCAATAGGAGTATTTGAATTTGAGAAATTTGCCAATGGAACAAGAATGATTGCCCAGCTTCTTGCATCCCTTGATGCCACAACAGTGATCTGCGGAGGAGACTCCGGTGCTGCAATAGCAAAATATGGGCTGGAAGACAAGATGAGCCACGTCTCAACAGGCGGCGGAGCATCACTGGAAATGCTTGGCGGAAAAAAATTACCTGGAATTTCAGCCCTTGAGAAGAACTTTGGAAAGTTCAGATAGAACTCTAAATTTGACAAAATTTTTATACTTAGTTTTTACTTTTTATTATTAATGGCAAAAAAAGATGAGCAAATTCTTGCACAGTTGAAGGAATATATCAACAAATGCATATCAAGCGGGCATGAAGAAGATGAGATAGTTGAAGCCCTGCTGAGTTCAGGATGGGAAAAGGATATCGTGGTATCTGCTGTCAAATTGGTGTGGAAGGAGAACTACAAAAAAGACCATGAAAAAAAACCCAGACTGGCGCACCACGCTGAAGATATTGCTGACACACAAGAATCGTTTGTTACAATAGAGACAAAAATCCCTGATATCATAAGAATAATCAATGACCGCGGGTATGCAATTGTTTCGGATAATGGCAAGCCGGAAGGTATTATTACAGGCACAAATATTTTGAATTGTATTGATGACAAGGGAAAAGTTGATCTTGAAGATACTGCTGCAGACATCATGACAAGCCCATTATGTTATTGCAGGCATGATGAAACAATACTTGATGTAGTCGAAAAGATGAAATTGAATGGGATTGAGCAATTGCCTGTCCTGAAAAATAACAAGTATTTTGGCATTATCACATTTACCGAGATAATCAATTTCATGAGCTATGGATAGAATCTTTTTTAGGCTAATTTTTTAATGTTCAAATATTTTCTATTCAGTTATGGGACTGATTGCGCAGGGAGCAGAGGCAAAGATATACCTGGATACTGATAGGATTGTCAAGGAACGGTTTGCCAAGGGATACAGGATAGCTGAGCTTGATCAAAAACTCAGGAAGACAAGGACAAGGAGGGAGGCAAAGGTGCTTTCTAGACTGCCTCCGGGTGTAAAGGGAACGGAATTATTTCTAATGGATGACAAGAATATGAAGATTGAAATGGAACTCTTGAAAGGTAAGAAAGTAAGGGATGTCCTTGATGATAATTTAAATTTAGCCAAAGAAATCGGAAAAAAAGTTGCGCTTCTTCATAACTCCCATATAATCCATGGCGACCTTACGACAAGCAATATGATTTTCAATGGAAAAGAGATATATCTCATTGATTTCGGATTATCGTTCTTTTCACATAAGCTTGAAGACAAGGCAGTTGATCTGCATCTCCTGCGCCAGGCACTTGAAAGCAAGCATTACAGGGTGTATGAAAAGGCATATAAATTTGTCCTTAATAACTATGGCAAATATGCAGATGATGCAACAGAGGTCATAGAAAGGCTGTCTAATGTTGAATCAAGAGGCAGGAATAAGGGAAAGAACTAGAAGAATTTCTTAATATCATTTCGAATTGCTGCAATATCTTGCCGTGGTATCGTCCATATAATATCTTTTGACTTGTCTTGCTATCCTTTATTTCAGCCAATACTTTAATTGAGTCTTCTGCCATTTTCAAATATGAATCAGACATATTGTTATTTTGATTATTCAGCATAATGCCGTTCTTCTGCTTTGTGCACCAATCAATTGAAACCATAGTAATTCCTCCATACAATACTGATGAATCTCTCTATATTGAATATCAGCACATGATTGTTCACAATTTCAGAAACCAATGGATTTTTCTTTGAAAGGAGCTCAACAAAATCTTTTTCAGTAAATTTTTTGATGTCAAGATCAACATCATAGATTTTCCCTGCATCTTCATAATTAAAATCTTTTTTTTCCCCTATAATAAAAATATCAATATCTGAATCTTTCTTGTTCGTATTTCTGGCATAACTGCCGAATATTCCCACAATTCTTTTATCCTGTCTGAATATTTCATGAAGAAACTTGTATTTCTCAATGAAGACCATCTTTCTGTAGATTTCTGTCATTGCAAGAATATCCTGTATTTCAGGTACTGCTATATTCAGACTGTAGAACTTAATACTTCCTTTTGTCTCGGATTTGAGATATCCCTGATTTTCAAGCCTACTTAAGGAAAGAGCAATACTTTTTTGGCTCATACTTACTTTTCCTACAAGCTCTCTACCATAAAGTCTTGCCTGATAATTACCTGTAAATAATGCAAAAATCTCAAAATCTGTTTTGTGTAACATACTACACACTTGTGTAAATAATTACTTAAATATAAATGTTTTGTTTAGAAATGTTCACCACAGCTGGTCCATCTCGCTCATATCTTCAAAATCAACATCTTTTTTTGTGACAACCTTGTATTTCAGGTTGTTTTTCTTTTTAGCAGGTTTCTTCTCAAGATTCACAACATCATATGCCTTGAGATTCTTGAGATCTTCAAAAGAATTGATGTCAAAGACCAGAAGAGCCCTTTTCAGCCTTGCTTCTGATATGGTCTTTATCTCCTTGAATATTGTATGCTTGGCTATGCAGTTTGTGCATACATTGCTCTTTCCAATCAAATGCAGAAAAAGCATCTCTTTGTTGCAGACATCACAATTCATATTTGACTTCTAAGGAGAAAACTGATGTTTAAATAGGTTGCGGTTTTAAGAATTTGATTGATCAAACTAAATCCTTAAGGAAGAATTCCGGGCTGTCTGCAATTATCTTGTTTTTGATCCTGATCGAGTCGAACAATGCTTTTTGCTTTTTGTTCATTTCTGAATTATATTTTGCCTCAATCAAATGATCTTTTATGATGAAATCAATCTCTGTCAGGTTCTCTGACAAATATTTTGGATTCTTATCCTTAATTTTCAGAAACACAATATTTTCAAAGGATGCACCAAGTTCTTTTTCTTCTGTAACAAGATTCAGTATCCCAACATCTCCTGCATATATTTTTTTTGGTGATGTAACACTTTCATTTGGAGATTTTGAAAATCTATCTATCACAAAAAACAGATATGATTTCTCAAAATATCCAATATATCTTTTGGCACTATCAACAGATATGCTAAGTATATTTGATATCTTGTTGTAGCTGAGTGGTTTTCCTACTCTTCTGCATAGGAGGATGAACAGTTCCTTGATTGTTCTTTCAGAAGTGATGTTGTAGTAAGATATGATGTCCTTATAGATTATGCTTTCCACCATTTCATTGAGGTAATCTCTATCTTTAGTCAACACATACCTTGGAATACCACCTGTTTTAAGATAATCTTCAAAAAGTGATTCAAGCAAAGATTTATCTGATGCGCCTATTTTTTCTTTTTTGAACTGTATGAATTCCTTAAAAGAAAGCGGCATCAATTCAATTGTCTTTGTTCTTCCTGTAAGTCGGGCTTTTTTGTCACGCAAGAAGGTTGCTATTGATGAGGAACAGAACATCTTGAGATTATCATTGTCATAGAGACTTTTTAACTCTGACTCAAAATTTTCTTTTGTTGTTACCTCATCAAGAATAAGGAAAAAAAAATCTGAAGTCTTTTTTTTTTTTATCTTCCTGTATTCTTCAACCACATCATGGATGCTGTATTCCATAAGTGGAAATGAATCCAAAGAAAGGAAGAGTATATCATCAGGGACAGTTGTTTTCAGTAGATGGCTTATCAATTGTCTGAGCAAGGTGGTCTTTCCAATCCTTCTGAGTCCTGTAACAAAGATGATTTCCTTATTGTTGAGATTATCAATCAATTTGTTCAAATAATGTTCTCTAATGATGCTTTGCTCTGAAAATTGTTTATCCCACCAAGGATTCTGTTTGAATAGCTCGTATTTCATTATTAATTGAAAAATGTAATTTTATTTATAAACTTTACGATGGGAAAGTAAAGTTTTGATGTTTTTTATCACATGACATCTTAAAGTTTATAAAGGCAGCCAACATTATTGGCAGGTTTTTGGGAAAATATGCTAATAGAAATCGCACTTCATCATTTTACAATCCTAATTCTTTCTTGGCATCTTCAAAACTAACTAAATTGACTTTTTTAAAGCTTTTTTTATAAACTACAAATTCTTCACCAGAAAGAATATCTTCTTTTGTTATCATATTGTTCTTAATGAAATCCAATTCCTCTTTAATACTATTTAAAGTTGATTTAAATGATTCTATTTCAGTGCTCATAATTATAATATAGGAAATAAATAATTGAGCAAAATTTATTTAGTTGGTATTCTTTCAATGTATATGAGGTGCAAAATGAAAGTTCTTGATATCAAACCAATTATTTTTGAGAAAAAATTCAAAGTAGAGAAAGATGTAAAAGTTCGTGAGCGATTACAACTTTTGTGGTATCTTTGTCAAGGATATAATCAACGAGAAGTTGCAAATATGCTCAGTATTAGTAATGGTATTGTATCATTTTGGAAAACACGTTTTGAACAAGAAGAGTTTACTGGTTTACAAGACAAAAAAGGTCGTGGACGAAAAGCAGCTCTATCAGAGGATCAGCTGAGTATGCTTGGGTCAGCACTCAACGAGGGAATATTACTTGATGATGATTATCATAAAGGCTTTAATACCAAAGATGTAAGAGGTTTTATTTATGAGGAATTTGAACATCAATACACTCCACGACATTGCCGTGGTTTGCTCAAAAAAATTGGTTGCTCAATGCAAGTTCCTCGTCCACGTAATAAGAGCAGAAATCAGGCAGCAGTTGATGAATTCAAAAGAAAATTAAAAAAAAACGTGCCAGTTTGGATTCTGACATAAACATCGTCACATATGACCAAGCCCATTTTAATATTGATGCGGATGTACGACGATGCTGGTCATTCATTGGAGAAACACCTATTGTCTATAAAAATGGTTCAAAAAAAGCGATAAATATAGGTGGAGCATATAGTGACAATGGAAAATTTGTTTTTTACCAAATGGAAAAACAAGTTAAAGAAACAATTCTTGAAAATATGAAACTTCTTCATCGTCGTTTTCCAAAAATGTTTATATTGCTTGACA
>JAHIYL010000065.1 GCA_018815145.1 Nanobdellota archaeon
CAACTATTATTTTGGTCTTATTTTTCTTGATAAAATCGTTCATTTTCATTACCTCATCAACTTACCATCTTAATAATGTCTACTTTTTGTAGATTGCACTATTCCGTCGCAATGATATTTTTTAATAAGACAAAATGTTTATAAATTTTATCAATTTATGGAAAGATGCATGAAAACAGTTGTGACTGGGGGGGCTGGATTTATCGGAAGCCATGTTGTAGAATTATTATTGTCTAAAGGTCATTCAGTTGTCGCAGTTGATGATTTTTCAAATGGACAGCTTGACAATGTCAATATTTTCAGGGACAATAAGAATTATGGATTCATAAAAATCAATCTTTCAGAGCCATTTGATGATTCTTTTTTTGAAGGAATTGATTATGTGTTCCATCTGGCTGCTCTTGCAGACATTGTCCCTTCAATCGAGAACCCAACAAAATATCATGAAGCAAATGTCACTGCGACCATCAGGACGCTTGAAGCTGCCAGAAAATATAATATTAAGAAATTTGTCTACAGTGCTTCATCTTCCTGTTACGGCATACCGGATAAATATCCGACAGATGAAAATGCAGATATCAAACCAGAGTATCCTTATGCACTGACAAAATATATTGGAGAGAAGTATGTCCTGTTCTGGAATAAGCTGTATGGGTTGCCTGTTATCTCTTTGCGTTATTTCAATGTCTATGGCACAAGGGCAAGAACAAACAATACCTATGGTGCGGTATTCAAAGTATTTTTGAAACAGAAACTTGAAGAAAAACCTTTGACCATAGTAGGCGACGGAACACAGACACGGGATTTTGTTTATGTGAGTGATGTTGCCAAAGTCAATCTATTGGCTGCTGAGTCAGACATAGCCGGAGAGATATTCAATATAGGCACAGGAAAGCCGCAGTCTGTGAATCATCTTGCAGAGCTGATAGGGGGAGAGAAGGTGCATATACCTAAAAGGCCTGGTGAACCTGATTCGACACATGCAGACATAACAAAAGCAAAAACTCTCCTTGGCTGGGAACCAAAGGTCAGTTTTGAAGAAGGCGTGCATATAATGCTTGACAATATCGATTACTGGAAGGATGCACCGCTCTGGACACCTGAGACGATTGAAAAAGAGACGAGGACTTGGTTTAAGTATTTGAAGTGAGCATATTAAAGAGCAAGGTGTTTTAATGACAACAAGAAAAATAATCTCCTTTTTTGAACTGATGATGACTGTACCCATTATCAAAATGCTGGTCAGAGCATTGGCAAATATCCTATCCCTACCATTGATACTTTTGCTGCTAATCTTTTTGCCCATCAAACATATCAAATTGTTTACAATACTTTGCGAAGGGCGAATCGGTGAATTTGGTTTATCTACAGATATTCTCATCAGAAAAATGAAGTCATCAAAAAAGAGGAGCAAATTCAAGTATATTGGATTTTCAAACAGAAGGCCAGCAAACAGGCAACTATTCAATATGTTTAAGAGGGAAATAACCATAATTGAATTACCTGTACCAATACTTTTTATTCTGAAACAGATAATAAATAAGGACAGTCTATTAGGGAAAACAAATTTTTTCATTTCTACAGAAGTTAACAAAGATTCCCACTATGACAGTGATTATGAAAAGAAAGTAATTAATTTTTCCGCATCCGAGCGCAGGAAAGGAATCAATCTGCTTAACACCATGAGCATCACAAGTAAAGACTGGTTTGTGTGCCTGCATGCCAGAGATCCTGCCTACCTAAGTTCTCTTTCAAACAAAGGGGACCAATTACATGGATATCGGAACTGGGACATTAATAATGCAATAATGGCTTCTGAATTCATAACTTCAAAAGGAGGCTATGTATTGAGGCTGGGCGCTAAGGTTGAAAAGAAGCTGATTTCAAAAAACAAGAAGATAATCGATTATGCAACCAGATACAGGACTGATTTTGGAGATATTTATCTGTGCGGAAACTGTAGATTCTATATAGGAACAACAGCAGGACTGTTGGTTGTCCCAACAATCCTAAATGTCCCGGTGATCGGCATTAACTATATACCTCTGGAGTTGACACCTTTTCGAAAAGGTGATTTGTTTATTCCGAAAAAGATTTGGTCCAACAAGCTAAGAAGATTCCTGACCTTTAGAGAAATACTTGACAGGGGCATGGGGTGGTGGGACAGTACAGAGCAATACGATAATGCTGGCCTCACTCTTATTGAAAACACTCCTTCAGAAATTCTTGATGTTGTAAAGGAAATGTTTGAGAGAGTATCTGGATCTTGGAAAGCAACAGCCTTGGATGAACAATTGCAGAAAGAATTCAAGCGTCTATTTATGCACACTACCTGTGCTAAGTCACCAGCAAGAATAGGAGCAAAATTTTTAAGAGAAAACAGGAATCTGTTGAAATAAAAATGAAAAAGATAGATAGATTGAGTTTTGACAAGATAATCTACAACATAGAAAGATTGGATGACTATCTCCGAGGAAAGAAGATATATCCTATTCATATTGATGCCGGACTTGTTCTTGGCTGCAATCATGACTGTCTGTGGTGCTATGCTGCCAACAAGATATATAACAATAAGTTTGATTTTGTTGATAGTGAAAAATTTATTGCTACATTGAGAAAGATGCATGCTCTAGGAGCCAAAAGCATAACCCTTGTAGGATCAGGGGAACCAACCTTACATCCTGATTTTGCAAAAATCGTTGTAGAACTGAAACATATCGGGTATGAAATCGGGCTTTTCACTAATGGATCTGTACTTGACAAAAAAATGATTGACATTATTGTTGATAATTTGACTTTTGTCAGGATTAGTTTCAATGGTGGCAATAAGGAAACGTACGAAAAAGTCCACAAAAGAGAGCACTTTGATAAGGTAATAGATAATATTAAAACGCTACTGCAGAAAAGAAAAGAAAAGAAACAAGATTTTCCCACCATCGGTGTCCAGCATGGAACAAATCATCTGACAATAGGCTCTTTGATTGATGCTGTGAAGCTGTTTAAGCAAATCGGAGTTGACTACCTGGAAGTCAAACCAATATTGTTTATCAGCCAAAAACCGGATGGCAGCAGGAATGATCTCAATTGGAGTTCAGCAAAAAGTATTCTTGAAGAGGCAGAATCCTTCTCAGACGAAAATTTTGCGGTGTACCCAAAATACGAGCAGTTCATGAAGGTTCTTGGGCAGGAAGAATATAAAAAGAGGAATTATGACTATTGCCATGGTTGTTTTTTTTCAACATCTTTGGAGATTGATGGATCTTTATATGTCTGTGTGAACCACAAGGATGATTTTCTTATAGGCAATGTCTTTGATGATGATTTTGAAGAGATGTGGTGGTCAAAGAAACATCTGGACCTCATTAAATCAATAGCTGTAAACAGATGTCCAAAGGCATGCAGAATGGATCCATTGAGCCGTTTTATTCAGGAAATAAAAGAACCCAATAAACAAATTCATCCGAATTTTCTTTAAAATGGCAGAAATCAATTTACTTAAAAAATATCCTAAATCACCAAAGCCAATAGATGGGAGATTGTCAAAAAAAGATTGTGTGAAAATTCAGCTTGTAAAACAATTTGGAAAAGAATACTTTGATGGAAGCAGAAAAACCGGTTATGGTGGTTATTATTATGATCCAAAATATTGGTCAGGTGTCGTCAAGGATATAATTAACTATTATCATTTAACCATCACCAGCAGTGTACTGGATGTTGGATGTGCAAAAGGATTTATGTTATATGAGTTCTGCCGATTATTGCCAGGAATAAGTATAAGGGGTATTGATATTTCAGAATATGCTCTCGCTAATGCCAAAGAAGAAGTAAAACCATTTCTAATTAGAGGCAGTGCTTCTGACTTAAGTATGTTCAAAGATAATGAAATGGATCTGATTATCTCTATCAATACATTACATAACCTAAATATAATTGACTGCAAAAAGGCCTTAAAAGAAATTCAAAGAGTTGGCAAGCATGCATATTTGATGGTAGCTTCCTGGAGAAACGAAGAGGAAAAACAGCGAATTAATAAATGGACCTTAACAACTGAAACATCTCTTGATACTAACTCATGGAAACATCTGTTTAATGAAGTTGGATTTTCCGGTGATTATTTCTGGTTTATTTCTTAGTATGCGTTTTGTCCAAACAACTTTCTTAACAGACTCCAGCCTCTTCCATTTATTTCATCCCAATCATCCCGATTATAGAATTCAAAACTCTTCCATTTCTCAGTCAGTGATTCAGCAAATTCAAGAAGTTCAGAGTCATCTGGGAATTGCCGAGTGAGTTTTCTTCCCACAAATTTTGATGAAAAATAAATCCTTGAAAATATTTCAAGCTTGTCCTTTTGATACCAGCTTGATGTAAAATTATGTCTTCCGAAATCTGACCACTCCTCAAGACTTTTTGGCATCTTATCTTTAAGGTATTTTTCACCAATTTCTGTTCCTGGATAAGGTGTCAGAAGATAAAAAGTATTGTTTTGAGCATTTGGATTATCTTCAAGCATCCTGACTGCAAGAGCTACAGTCTTTTTCAGATCTTCAAGAGATTCATTGGGAAACCCCATCATGAAATTATAGACAACTGTCAAATTGGTTTTTGAAAGCCTCTTGTTTACTTCAATATATTCGTTTACTGTCTCCAACTTTCTGACCTGTTCTAAAATATCCGGAGAGCCGCTTTCAAGACCGCATGAGACGCCGATAGCCCCCATTTTCTCCAAATAGTCCAAATCATACTTCAACAGGAGATTAGACCTAGATTGCACAAACCACTTAAATCGGTTATTAATTTTGGATGCAAGTTCGTTGAATAGTTTAGGGTTTGTTGTAATATTTTCATCAAAAAAAGTTATGCCGTACAGTTTGTACGTGTCGACAAGCCTATTCAAGTGATTGACAGCAACATCAACACTCATGTGTCGCCATTTGCCTTTGCTCAATACCGGATTAGAACAAAATGTGCACTGGAAAGGACATCCTCTGCTGAACTGGAACGGCAATGACCTGCCGGGAATAGTGAATGCATTTGTATATTTTTCAATATCCACTAACGAGTAGGGGAGATAATGGACAGTATCAAGAGATAGCGGCTCTTTTCTGATAATTTTTTCAGGTAAGATTCCTTTTTCTAAGCGCTGTGCCGCGTATTTTATTCCTGCCTCCCCTTCTCCGACAATAACATAATCCACTCTTGGGTCTTCTGCTGTCTGTTCAGGAAAAATTGATGCATGAACCCCTCCAAAAACAGTAGGAATTCCTCTTTGTTTGACAATCTCTGCCAAATTCAATGAATTCCTGATTTGTATACCTGTCATTATAGAAAATCCAACAAAAAGAGGTTTTTCATCCAAAAGCCTGACAAATTCTGAATAAGGGTCAACTCTTTCATCGTAGACAGCTATGTGATAGTCTTTCAAAAACTCGGCTAAAAAGAGCAGAGACAACGGTATGTTTAAACTCATTTTTGCCGCTGCGCCAACTTTTGCATAGACCAATAGAATTTTTGGTCTCTTTGTGCCTGCACTGCAAAGATCTTGATATTCATTCATTTTAGTTATTTTTATAAGTTCAACAACATTTTAAAACTATCGGAATGAAGCAAACAGTGCTCATTACTTCAATTGGAGCAACAGGAAGTCAGGGATTAATCAAATCCGTCGACAGAAGTATGTTTAGGATAATAGGATGCGATGCAAACCCTAATAACGGATTTTCAAATCAAGTTGATTCTTTTAAATCTGTGCCATTTGCTTCTGATTCTTCGTATGCAAAAACAGTTTTTAACTTGGCAAAAGAAGAAAGGACAAATTTGATTATTCCGATTATGGATGAAGAAATTGAAGCCCTTCAAAAGAGTTATTCATTATTTAAAAATACTAATTTAAAAATTTTATGCCTAAATAGACCGATATCTTTAATCAGGAACAAAATGAAAGCTATCGAGTTCCTTTCAGAGTATGGGCTTGATACTCCTGATGTTTATACCAAAAGCATACCCACATATCCTGCGATTATCAAGCCAATGATTGGTACAGGTTCAAAAAATGTTAATATTCTTGAAAATGAAGAAGACTTCAATTATTTCAAGGCAAAATACAAAAATCCGTTTCTCATTCAAAAATACTATTCAGGGATTGAGATTTCTGTAGACAGTTTCTCGGATATTTTCGGAAATTCTGTAGCTATTGTTTTAAGGAAAAGACTCGATATCAGAAATGGGCTTTGCAAGAGGAGTGCTACTTTTAAAGACAGAAACCTTATATCGCTTGTAAGACTCTTCTTATCAAAAGCGAAAATTTCCGGCCCATGTAATTTGCAGGGCATCATCATCGCTGATAAAGTAGTATTTTTTGACATTAATTGCCGTTTTGGCGGCACTTATATTGTCTCGATCAAAGCAGGTATACCAATCAATGAATATATTCTTGATTATATTCAGAACAGGGGGAGCAATGAGATGAAGGACTATAAGACAATTGAAATGATAAGGAATTGGAATGAATCTTTCTACGAATCAAAATGATGCTCTTTTTTGACGTTGACGGAACACTATTTGACATATCAAGGCGATTTTA
>JAHIYL010000066.1 GCA_018815145.1 Nanobdellota archaeon
AGGACAGGTTCGTATACTAAAGTATACGGTTCTGTACTGTGGAATAGGATTTTTCAAAAAAATCCGTCGCTGCCTATGTTGTTGTTATTTTTTTCATAAAAATCTTATGTGAGTCGTAGCCGATTTATTATATTCTGAATAGTGTCAAAGAAAACTTTTTAAACTTTAGTACATAACAAAGAATCTGACAATGAACCGAAATGTACGCACTGACCGGGATAAAGATATACTTTACAATGTTCTTATAATTGCAATGATCATTGGTTTTGTCATTGCTCTGCCATTATCCATCAATTTTAGAAAGACTTTATATGAACCAAATGCTCCATTTACTGAGTTATTCTTTGACAAACCGGATGATTTGCCTAATTGGATCAAAACTGATAAAGTATATCCTTTCTCTTTTCACGTCAAGAGCAATGAAGATGAAATAAAAAAATTTACTTATAAGTTTGGTGTTGAACTGTATCAATTATACACTGAAATTGAATCCAAGTATCATTGCCTAAACAAGTACAGAGACACTACATATATTGAATACACAAATGAGACTGAGAACATTTCATTGTTTTTTCAGCCAAAATTATTTAAACCTATACAGAACTTAGCTGTTCTTCCGGAGTTTTCAAAGACAATAAACTGGACTTCATTTTATATGGAGACTGCGTTTTCTCCAACCAGAGGCATGGGTATATTAAAAATTTATTTTAGAGATGAAAAAGACATTAAGTACATTGTTACCTTTGATGAACAGAAGAAACAGATTTTGTTCAATAATAAAATTACATATAGAAGCCTTGATTTAAAAAGAGACAATAATAAGATAAAATTTGATACTGATGAACATAATTTAAAAGTTATTCTAAATGGTATTATAGTTGTTGATGAGCAATTTGAAAACCTAACACACGGACAGTTTGGGTTTGAGTCGCAGGATGGATATTTTGGCATTTCAGGTTTTACTGTATATAAAGAAACCCTGTATCCTATCCCGGATACAGGTGAAGTATGGCAGTTCAGATTAAATGATAATTACATGCATCAAAGGATAGCTGAATTAAAGAGCATAAAAACAAAAACAATCTCGCTGGATCGTACATCCAAACTATACAACCAAACAGTCGACTGTGAAATAGAACCTTTTTACTGCCAATATTATGATTTGCCAAATGATATCAGTTTTTTTGTGGACACACATAATATTACAGAAGTCATTGATAAGATTCCAGTCACCAGAGGCAATCTTGCGTATAATTTCTTTCCAAGTGCATATGAAAAAACAAATAATGATTGGTCAGCGTTTGAAATAAATTTTTCACATGCCCAGATTATGGAAGGCAATCCTATGACAAACATCATAAATTTTGCCGATAAATGGTCAATAATGATGACTCGGAATAATTCATATTTCATAAGGCCAATAAATGCCACAACTATCCAGATAGATGAGATCAAAAATCCGCAAAAATCAAATGAAACCCGGGTAGAATTCATCAGTATTAAGGTTGATAGTGAAAAAATCCGTTTATTCTTAAATGATATTGAAGTATTTACCAGGGATACTCCTTATGACTATACAAATGGTTTTGTTGAATTGGATCAGAAAAATGGTTATATGGTATTTTCTCCAATTGAACTAAGCAACAATGATACTGAATGCAGTGATCCTTACTCATTGAAATTCTGCAAGATTTTTTATGAACCTTATTTTAGAGGTCCTACAAGGCAAATTGAACCTGAAGAAGATTATGAAATCCAATACTATTCCTATGACCCAAATAATAATCAGATGAATATATTTGAGTATACTACCGGATACAAAGAAGTAGATAATCTTTCAATTTTGATGAATGATTCTTTTTTTACCGGTATAGATATATCAGTTCTTAACAAAACACCAACTGTTAAGCATACACTTAATTATCCTATCTATAATCCATTAATTAAAGACAGAAGAATAATCATGAATTCGCTTTCTACGCGAATTGCAAATGCTACAAATTTTTCAGTGGAATATTCTTATGAATCTATTGAAGGAGTAAGAGTCATGGAAATAGGGCTGCAGGATTTTGCAGGTAATGAGATTGTCTCAATATATGCAATGGAAAATCAGGATAAGATAGTTGTCTATTGCTATGATGGCAAAGAAACAATTATTGACGAGATGCCTGTATTCATCAATAATAGCGAAGGACATACCCTAAAGCTTGAATTTATTGAAGGTAATGGATATTTCCAACTAGATAGAAAAACCATTTATCAATTAAATAAAACAAAAGTTAAAGATGGATTTTTCTTTGTTGGTTCAAGAAATACTTATGTAGAAATGAATGGGATTGTAATTAGAAAAGATAATGGATATTATAATCAAATATCATTATCAGATGATCCCTGTGAACTAAAACTTATTTCACGCTTTGAAGAAGAAAAAATACTTAGATTGTCTCCTGATGAGACTGTTTCTCTTTCAGGAAATTTTGAAATACTTAACTCCACAGATTTCGACTACGGCAAGGTATTTGTCGAATTATACGGCTCTTCGCAGACAAATGAATCTAATCCTCTTGAAATACATTTTTGGGTGATGCGCGATGATACTTGAGTTGGTGCAGATAATATTGGGCTTGGGGTTCAGCCTGTTTATTCCCGGCTTTCTTGTGGTCATAATCTTTTTTAAGGAATTCAACAAGGCAGAAAAGATTGCTTTTTCAATCACATTCTCTATCATGATTTCAATTGCAATTTCAATATTTTTTGGCTACAATGAAGAATGGGCTGCAAAGACAGGAGGCCTGACACTCAGTAATATTATCCTTGCTGAGTTCATAGTAAACAGTCTTCTCATTGTAATCCTGTTGATACAAACCTTTGTGCAAAGAAAGGCAGTAAACAATAAGAAAACAGATGCATTGCCGGAATCAAATGAGAATCTTGCTTCACCTGAAAAGAGCAAAAAATCCCAAAGTAAAACGGACAACACAGAGCATAAGGAGTCCAGGAAAAGTCCTCCTGACATCAGGAAATATATAGCCCCTAAACGAAAAGTATATAAAGCCATAGAAATAAAAAAATAATACAGCAAAGACTAAGGGGGTCTTTTTTTTTTGTTTTTTGATAAAAAAATAATTTCACACGAAAATCCGATGGCAAAAAGGCAAAATATCTTACCAAAAGCAGCAGCAATAAAACTTATAGAGAAGGCCGGCGCACCGAGAGTCGCTGATGCAGCAGGTGAGGAGCTCGTGGAGATACTCCAGGACATAGGAATAAAGATTGCTCAGAAAGCTATTATCTTTTCTGAACATGCAGGCAGAAAGACTGTCAAGGCCAGTGATATCAAACTGGCTGCAAAAGAATTCTGATATAAATATTATTAACCATCAAAATCACAGGAAACGTTTAAAAATAAGGTAAAATCCTTCGTCATAATGGGCGAGGCAAAACCAGTAAACATTCTATATATTGGACCTTATGCTAATCAGCTGAAAGATTCATTGGAAGAACTTATCAAGCAGTCAGGTTCTGCCTCAAGATCTCTTCCTGAATTCAATATCATAACATACGGCAAAAAGGTAAATTCAGAAGTTAAAGAATTCCTGTCTGTTTCTGTAGCTAAAAAAATCAACCCTCCAAAGACATATGAGCAGGATTTTGAACTTGCAGCTGCATTGGACCTCTACACTGCTGAGGTATCCTGCAGCTCAGTTGTCTTTGATTATTTTTCTGATTTTGGCCTATCAGAAGTGATAGAACAGATCCATTCACCTCGTAAGGCAGACCGTTACAATAGAAGGACTCTTCATGTTGTGGTAAATGATGTCTTAAATCTCACAAACTGGCTCAATGGAAAACGCAATGCAGAAAGGGAAATGATTGATTTTCACCGGTTTAAATACTACAGTGATAAGCCAAAAGAAAGAACAAATGAAATTGCACAGATATTATTCAACAGATATAAAAATGGTCCTCCAAAAAACAAGAAATCTGAAAAACCAAAATATCTTCTTGGCCCAAATAAGATTTCTCTTGAATATATAGGTCAACGGTTTGATGAGGCAGAAGCCCCATTCATGATACTCAGTGAGATGGAAAAAGAACTGGGTAAGATTGAGGCTGTGTATTTCAATTGGTATCAGGGAAAGCAAAAAGGGAATATACCTGTGATAAGCCTATATTTTCAGAATGAAAAGGGTATAAGCAAAAAATACACGCTGATCCATCCCACAGATAAGGCAACCAGTCCACAGTACAAAAAATATGCACAATTGCTCCTGCAATTCCTAGATGAAGCAGAAAAGACTGAACCAATCGGCATGTCCAATAAAGAGAGACGGGCAGAGCATGAAAGCGCAAGGACGCTGATTAACAAGTACATTATTCAGAAATAGAAAAAGTAATGGACTCGTCGGGAATTGAACCCGATGTCTTCCCCTGTTTGGTTAGCTTAATAGCCAAGGGGACACGATACCGATTCGCCACGAGCCCATTTTCGAGCTTTGAAAGGATTGACTAAATTTAAATATTTATCTATAGAATGGCTCAAAATACTGATTCTATATAAAGTTTTTTCATTTTTATCAGCTCGAACATATCTGTAGATACTGGAACGGATTTTAAACCTAATCAATAATTTTTGAGTTTGATTAGCTAAATCTAAAGAAGCTTCATTAATAAGAAAAATTATTTTCTTTTGACGGAATTTTCTTTTTTCAATATTTTTTATCATTTGAAATCCAGTGTTCCTTTACCAATATCAATCACTTAAATGATTTTAATATTATATATACTTCACGCGTGCATTTGTCCAGTGACCAGTGCAAAATCTTATTTTGTAACTGATTATCAAGATAGATTTTAAATGAGCTTATATTGAACTGACAATTCATAAAAAATATCCCTATTTACCAAATATTTTTAAATTCTCCACTTTTAATCTGAATAAAATGGAAACCTGGTTCATCTATGCTGTTCTGGCATCAGTATTATTTTCAGCGGCAATTATTCTCCAGAAGAAGATGCTACAAAAGCAGGACCACGTATTTTTCTCCTCATATATGCAATTCATAATCAGTATCTTTGCATTGGCTGCTTTTATCTTTACAAATGGGAAATTGCCAAGTCCAGCCATGGCTGCTGCAAGCTTCATCTACACAGGTGTTTTCTTTGGCTTAGGCACACTTTTTTACTTCAAGGGCCTGAAACATGCAGAAGCAGGTGTTTCCTCCATAATAAGCCTTCTCAGGCTTGTATTCGCAATGTTCGGCGGCATACTTGTCTTTCATGAAAAAATGACAGCATTGAAGGTGTCAGGCATACTCCTGATAGTGATAGGAATCATTAGCATATTCCTGAAAAAAGGACTGATAAAAAAAAATGCAGGCATAAGAGCACTTATGCTATCTTCTGTTTTTTTCGGCATTGGGATGCTGGGTGATAAGTTCTTTGTCCAAAGGATGGACCGGATGGCATATATGGTGATGGCTTTCTTTGCTCCGGCATTATTTATTCTGATTCTCAATCCAAAGATAACAGCGAATTTCAAAAGAATCAGATTTTTTTCAGGGGATAACACTGCAATACTGTTCACTGCTATTGTAACATTCTCATCAATTTTTTTTCTTATCAGCAGCTATGCCAATGGTGGTGATGTATCCGGCACAATCCCAATATACCAGACTTCTGCAGTCCTTGTAGTCGTCCTCAGCGCCATATTCCTTGATGAAAAAGATAATCTTTTAAGAAAGGTCATGGGAGCAGCAATTGCTGTAGCAGGAGTCATACTTCTGGGTATGTAAATATTGTTAAAGAAAATTAAAAAAATTACTCATTATAGTAGACAATATTGTATTCAGGAATATCTTCTATCTTGTCCTTCAGCGCGTTTTTATCTTCGGATTTCTTCTCGCCTTTTCCCGGAAGTTTCTTTGTATCTTTGACAGGAGGCTCTTCTACTAACGCAGGTTCCAGATGGGTCATATCAATCTTCTCCAAAACCTTTGGCTCTTCAAGCTTTGCTTCTGCCTCTGCAGCCTGTTGAGATTCAGGGATGAATTCATTTGAGACTATTGTCTGGCCCTGCGTCTGCTCAAGCAGCTTATTCTTCTTGAAAGTTTTTGGCCTTATCCTTTTGTCTGCTTCAGGTTCAGTCTCAATCTCCGCTGTCTCCATTATCTCTGGTTTCGCAGGAACAGCGGCACTGGAAACAGACTTTTTTTTGGCAGCAGGTTTTTTTACTTTTTTTTTCCCAGATGCTTTCTTTACAGGAGCTTTTGCTGGTGCTTCCTTTTTTACAGCATTTTTTTCCTTTACAGATGCTCTTCTTATCTTTTTTGATCGCTTGATTCCGAGAACTTCTTCAATATGCTCCATCTCAACACTGTTTTCCTCCATCTCCACAGCATATCTGCAGACATCCTCACAATTCTCAAGCATTTTTCTGGGATTACTGTCAGAGAGTTCAAAAATCGTCTTGATCATTGAGTCAGTGAGGAACTCTATGTTGCCCATCCTCTTCCTGATGAGGGATATTGCTTCTTTTGATGACAATTCGCTTGTCCTGATTATATTTCCATCCAAAAGGTTTTCTATCTCCTTTGGAAGCTTAACTTTGTAATAATCATTATTGACAAATATCACTGATTTTATATGGCCTGAATTATAGTATTCGAGTATCTCATCAGCATCATTTTTTTTTAGCTGGCTGATTTCATCCACAAGCAAAATAATGTTCTTGGGAATGATTCCAATAATTCTCTTGATCAGCGGATTTGCACCGGCAAGGAGGTTTTTCATATCAATATCTGATTCTCCCTTGTTGTAGTTGTAATAGACTACCTTCCTGTTTCCTCTATACCTGTTTATGATATTTTTCAGTATGGTTGTCTTTCCGGTCCCGTAAGTTCCGTCAATGAACAGCATCTCTCCGTTGTCGATCTTCTTATAGATATAATTGAGATCATAAGCAATAAGCTCATCATGAAATGCTGCAGGCTTAATGCTGAAAGGATTGTTGTAAAAACCTAGTTTTCTGAACCATAATTCACTCATTTTTCCCACCCAGTATTCTCTTGATATCAATGTACTTAATTCTAGTCCTGCTGCTCTTTGCAATTCTTTCAGCAATCATTGCTGAGTTCTCCAGCATTTTTTTTGGATTGCAGCCTGATTGGTTAAAAAGGAATTTTATCAGTTCATCAGTAAGAAGATCTGAATTTCCAATTCTTGAACGGATTAGTTCTACTGCATCCTGCTCATCAAGATCAGGAACATTCACTACCCTTTTTCCAATCCTGTCTTTCAAGCTGTCTGAAAATTTTACCTGAGAGTATTTTTCACATGTAAATATTATGCTTTTGAAATAATCCTGATCAAAATAATATTTAATCCTGTCATTATTGACCCGTGTAAGGTTGTTCACATTGTCCAGCAGAAGTATCATGTTCTTAGGTTTTTTTTTAAGTATCCTTCCCAGAAGCCCGAACCTGTCAAATAAAAGATTTGATATATTAAGATTTTTATCCACCTTAAGTGAATCAACATAGATGACTTTTTTTTTCCCTCCGAACTTTTTAGCAGCCTTCATCAGCAGGCTTGTCCTTCCTGAACCCGGATTGCCTGCTATGACGAGCATATTGCCGGATTCAATCCTGTAGAACATCTCATCACTGACATCATTAAGCCTTATCAGACAATCCAAAAATCGCTTTGGGTTCGTGGAGAAAGGATCTTCATCAAAATCAAGCTTTTCATAGTAAGGTTCCATTTTCATATTTCACCTTTTATCTGTTTTTCCGCTGTTTCCCTATAATGATTGGACAGCTCATAGTGCTCTTCTGCATCATAAGAATGTCCATTATTGTAATTTTTTTCAGCGAGCCTATGGTGCTTTTTGGCTCTTCTCAGATTATTTTTCGGAGCATCTTTCATCAATTGATAGGCTATAAGCATGAAGACTGCAAGCAAAAAACCTATTCCGACTATGAATTTTAAATTTAGCAACATAAATCCCCTCCTATTACATGTGTTTACTTTAAAATAGTAATAATATTTAAATGTTTCTATACGCGGGTTTATGCATGTGTTAGCTCGATAAAAAATGCTGATGCTTTAAAACTCTTTTGGAACTGAAAGTGAGATTTCAGAAATATAACAGCAAAAATGAGAAATTAAGAATTAAAATAAATGCATTAAAATCAGATGTCTTCAGTCTCTGCTTCCCTGTATATCTCAGCAAAATTTGGAGTGACTATTATATAATCATCCCCGAATCCTGCAATGTCACCATCAATGGCATCACAAGTCTTCTTCAGCTTATTGATAGCTCTCTTCAGTTCAACAAGATCTTTTTCCTTAAGAGGCTTAATATTCACCAGTGCTATTGTATACCCTTCCCTCAATGTATCAAGTATTGTCTTGATATCAGAAAAATCTTCTATTATGAACGGTCTGACAATGATCTTTGATGATCTGTCAGCTCCTTTCACAGAATCAAGTTCCAGATACTCATCCTCACCAACCGCAACATTGTCATCAGCACCGATAGTCTTAATTTTTTCATGCAGATTCTTAAAAAATTTTTTCATTTTAGATGGCCTCCCCACTATTCAATAGCAATTATTATAAATATTAATCATATTGATAATTTTGCAGATATTTAAACTTTTTGGAAAGTGTTTAATAATGCTCCGGTCAAATCACTCTGCAAGCTCCTTTTTCAAGTCTTCTATTATGTTTACAGGTGTCGGGTCGGTTCCGTACTCAAGTGCAAGATAATATGACACCCATTCACCAAGATAAACACCTGTGAGCAGCCGGGCAAGGTAATTCTCTCCTGTAAGCGCTATCTCCATCAGATCAATCCCTCTCTTGATGAGCAGCTTCTTTGTAATAGCTATCCTCTTCATGATCCTTGGATGATCTTTGATATCCTTAAGAATCACAATGAAATACTGTGCAAAAAGATTCTCATAAGAATTTATCTCATTGTGATTGAATTCCGGGAACACATTGTAGAAAGCATGTGCTTTTGCATTCTCGTTAATATCGGTCTTCCATTTTTCAGCGACTGCAAATAACCTCGCAGATGAATATATCACAGGTATCTTTCCCTTCAGCCTCTTTGCTAAAGTCTTTGCTGATTTTTCGATATCCTGTTTCTTGATCTGTTCGACTATTTTCTTTACAAGGGAGGTATGGTCTTCCAAAAGTCCGTGTTTTGTCAGTATGTTAAGGATTGGGAAGAAAAGGAATGGCGTCGAAAGTCTTGGCGGATATCCCTTTGGTATCATGATAAAGGGAGTGTTGTTCAGTTCACACAGTTTCTCTAATTTTCCGCCGGATGAGATTGTGACCGGGGCAAGCCCTCTTTTTACTGCCTGCCTGTAGCATGCAACTATCTCTTCAGTGTTTCCTGAGTATGATACGCAAAAGATCAATGCATCCTTATTGACAAATTTTGGTATAGTATACTTCTTGTTCACATATATTAGGACTTCTTCCTGGCCTATGTAAGAATCAAGAAGATCACCTGAGAACGCACTTCCCCCCATGCCGCATACACAGATAAGCCTGATCTCCCTGTCTCTTTCGATATTGATCTCTTTGCCGATGTCAGATGATTCTTTTATCAGTTCGGGAAATTTTGTCAGTATTGATTTCATATCAGATTTATCAGCAAGAATCTTTTCATCCATAATATCACCAATGTATTTTTATTTTTCTCAGAACAGAAAATTATTCATATTCAGGAAACTTGAAAGTTCATTTATCAGGTCAGCTGCATCCTTTGCAGCCATACCATCATAATCTGTTGTCGGATTGCCCATCAGGAACTTGTCAAAAATGGTCCGGATAAATATATATTCTGCCCTCTGTTCCCACTTTCCTCGTCTATTAGTCATGACAAATGAGTCAATTGTTATATCAACATTGCCCTGATTCATATGGACTTTTTTTCCATCAATCTCTTTAACCAGATTCTTCATGTCTGTAATATTTATCCATACCTGCACTTCCAGACGGGCATTTTTGCCTTTGAACTCCTTGAAAGGTCTTATTCTGGCATGAATGGATTTACCTGTCTTATAGACATTTTCCTTGTCCCTAAGCACTCGTTTTTCATAACCCTTCACCATAAAGAACCTATCAAGCAATCGAAAGAATTCTTTGTAATTGAAAATGCCGGAATAGCTTATCTTCTGGCCCAGCGTCACATGCTGGACTTCGTCCCATCCTTCATCCCATGTCATTTGTTTAATAAAAGTATTTATTCAGGTTAAGATATCCTGCTACTTCTGTTTTGGCTCCTATCAGTGTGTGCCTTATTACCCCTTCCCAATGCGCAAGCCTTTTCCTGTAAAACCATTTTTCCATAGCAGTCTGCAATAAAAAATATCCCCATTTTGTCTTTCCGTCCTTGCCTGTGACAACCCAATTATTCCTGTAGTCTGTCATCATCATGCCATCAAACATCAGGGAAATCCTACCTTTGTTTGTAAGCACTTTTTTGCCGTCCACTTCCTTTTCCACTTCCACCAAATCATGTACATAAATCCATATCCGGTTCATGGCCCTGATATAGTCATCAACTTTCTTATATGGTGTAAATTTCACATGGATATATTTTCCTGTAGGAGTATCATATTCTTCATCATACATAATCTTCTTATCCCAGCCTTTCTGTCGGTAATATTTATCAAGTATCCTGAACACTTCTTTCATTGAAAAAAGTCCCGAGTATTCAAGCCGTTCATCAACCATGCAAAATACTTGTTCAGACATACACTTTCCCTCTTATATGTGACTCAATAGGCATTGCTTGCAGTCTCCATGTCAAGATATGCTTTAAGGTCTGTAAAAAAACCATGCATATAATAATCCAGGTAATCAAAGTACTTCAGAAGGTTCTCATGATACATCACATGGTCATTGAGCAATTTCTCCACTTTCTTTAAAAATTCGCTTTTTTCAAAATCACCATCATAATCAAGTATCTGGAACCCATTCATGTCAATCCTCAATCTTGCATCAGTAAGCTTCTGTTTTTTTCCATCTTTAATTACAATGACCTCTTTTGGCTCCCAGAGCTTAAATTCCATGCCAATACCGAGAGCTGCATAGAAAGTGATCTTCTTCATCGCATGCCACTTATATATGACCCAAGGCGGTTTCTCCTTTGCCTGCACTTCATGAAAATCCCAATCCCTGTCCCTCAGCCATTTTTGGGCATATTTGTAGAGGCCTGGCCAGTCAAATACTCCATTGTATTTGATGATCCTGTTGAAGGCATAGGTCTCAAAATTAAGTATATCTGTCATTCTTAATATATTAATATGTATCCTGGTATATAAAATTTTTGTTTGATTAATTGATTTTTCATCTCTATTTTGCATTAAATAGAAAAACTATTTATTGATTTGCTAGTTCTATATATTACATGGAAACCATGTTTGTTGAAGCAAGATATGAAAAAAAGATCATTTTGCCTTTTTCTTTTATAAAGAGACTACCTGAAAAAATAGGACTTTTTACAACAGTACAATTCATGGACTCACTGAGATCAATAAAAGAACAGCTTGAACAGAACAGAATCTCTGTGACCCTATTCAAGACCAAGCACACAAGATACCCGGGTCAGATCCTGGGGTGCAATATTTCCGGATTTCCCGGTGTTGATGCATATGTGTACATAGGAGACGGCATGTTCCATCCAAAAGCATTGGTCATAGAGAACAATCTGCCGGTATATTCATTCAATCCGCTGACAAAAAAACAGAAAATATTTACTGCAAAGGATGTTGAGAAAATACTGAAAAAAGAGAAAGGTGCATATATAAAATTTCTGAGCTCCGGAAACATCGGTGTCCTGGTAACTCTAAAATATGGGCAGAACCAATACAAGAGAGCAAAAAAGCTAGAGAACAAATATCCTGACAAAGTCTTTTACTATCTGGTAAGCGACACAATCGATTTTGCAGGGCTTGCGAATTTCAATTTCATAGAATCATTTGTCAATACAGCATGCCCGAGAATAGGGCTGGATGACTCATCAGTATTAGAAAAACCAATTTTAAATATCGATAAATTACTTTGATTTCATTGCCGCTGACTTTTTTCTTAGCTTGTAAGATTTTATCTGATAATACAAGACCATCAATAGCCTGACACCTAAGTATGATGCTATAGAGACAGGTATTGCCATAATCATGCTTCCTACAACCATCCTTTTAGTGAAGTGTATGAACTGGGTAAGATACTGCAACTGATACACAACTACCGGAGAATTTCCGAACACTCCCTGTCCGATCTTGTAGCTTATGACATTTATGGGAGCCATGGTAAAATAATTCCAGAAGACGAGTGCTGCAAAGACAGCATATTTATTGATCTTCTTGAAAATGACAATGACGGTAAGTGCAATCCAAAGATTGAGAAATGGTATCTGGAGCATATTGATGAAAGTGCCTACTGCAAAACTGAAAGCTATGATGTGCGGTGAATCAGTGGAATTCTTTATCTCCTTGATATGATGGTCCAGGTGCTGCCTGAAATTCTTTTTTTTCTTTTTTTTCTGCATATTCAGCTCAAATAGTCTAATTTTTATATAATTTTGTATTTTAAACCATAGTGAAGAAAATAAATCAGATCCGGCAAAAACCAAAGCGTTCCAAAATACTTCAGTTTTCACTGATAATCCTGATTGTTGCTCTGGGATGCCTGCTTAGGACATTGCTTCTCACTGAAGAGGATATCTGGCTGGATGAGGCATTCTCAGTATATCAATCTCATAAATCTGTCGGATATATAATAGAATTGACTGATCAGACCCCGCCTTTATATAATATTCTTCTTCACTGTTGGATGAATTTATTTGGAAACACGTTATGGAATGCGAGGTTTCTGTCAGTGATTTTTGGCACTGTGTCAATATATCTGATCTATCTGCTCGGAAAAGAACTATCTGATAGTAAAGTAGGCATGTTGTCTGCATTATTTCTGGCAATTTCCCCGCTCCATGTTTATGTTTCACAGGAAGCAAGGACCTATGCAATGTTTTTCATGTTTTCTCTTGCATCTATGCTATTTTATATCAGACTTGGAAACAAAAATTCAACCGGCAATTTCTATTTGCGCATCAACTATTGTTTGAGCAGCATTTTTTTACTGTATTCACATGTCTATGGTCTTTTGATCCTTCTTGCCCAGAACCTGGATCACTTGATTAAATGCAGATTCAAGCTTAACAAGAGATATCAAAAATTTCTGCTGCTGCAATCAATTGTCTTTATTTTTTTTATCCCTTGGCTTCTGAAATTAAGGACAATCCTTGCTCAGAAATTATATGCATGGACCTCTCCTCCTACATTGATCCAATTGCAGGAACTGGTGTACAATCTTACATCAGGCATGGGCTTTTCTATAGCAGGAAGCATTTTATCACTGTATATTTTATTCTTGCTTTTGACCAATAAAAAGATCCACATGCTATTATTTATATGGATAGTAGTCCCAATATTGGTTCCCATTATGATTTCAATACTGATAATCCCTATCTACATCCCAAAATATATCTTCTTCACTCAATTCCCTCTATTGATTCTGCTGTCCATGGGTTTAGTCAAAAGGAAAGGAACATTAAGGTATTTTTTTACACTGTTATTGATAGTGCTTATGCTGTTCACACTTCAGGCACAGCAAAAACTGGTAACAAAAAATCAATGGAGTTCTGTATCAGAGCATATATCATCACGCAATTACAATAAAAGGCCGGTTGTCATCATCAATTCTTACATGATCCAGCCTTTTGCTTTCTATCATATACCGGAATGTTTCTATGGCAAAGAAGTGTTCTCCTGTGCCAGGGAAAATGAAATATTTCCAATAGATGATCTGGCTGAGCTTAAGGAGCTTAATTTAGAAAGTTTTTGGCTGATATTAGCTCATGAGCAGCATAACCCGGAGATAACTGATATAATTCAATATTTGGAGGATAATTATATTCAACAGGAGCAGATTTTGTTTGTCTCTGAGAAGACATCACCTCTTGCCAAAAAGATATTTAGCATCACCAATAAAAAAGCAACAGAAGAAAAAGAAGAAGACAGAATCAGAGTTTTTCATTACAGAAGAATATGACGGGATTGATGCAGATATTTCTTGGATCAATAGATAAAATTTCTCTGCATAAAATGATTTAGGGTCAATTATTTTTTCATATAGATATCCATCGTAGGATTTGGCATTTCAATACCTTCTTTTTCAAAGACTTCCTTGATTGCCTTGTTCATGGCATTCCTTGTATCCAGATAATCTGTTCTCTTTACCCAGAACCAGACTATTATATCAACAGTGTATTCGCCAAGCTCAGAGATGCTGAAACTTGCTGCAGGGTCCTTAAGAACATTCTTGTTCATCTTGATGGTGCTGCTCAAAATCTTTAGCACATCTTCTATATCGTGGTTGTAGGCTATCCCAAGTTTTATTTCGACCCTTCTTGTGTCATATGTAGAGTAGTCAGTTATGGGATTTCCCCACAGGGTTGAATTTGGCACTGTTATCTTAAGGTTGTCTGCAGTCCTTATGACGCATGATGAGATACCAATCTTGATTACTGTACCTGAGACGTCTCCTGACTTTATGAAATCCCTGACCTTGAAGGGCTTTGCTGACAGTATCATCATTCCGGCAGCCATATTTGAGAGTACATCTTTCAGGGCGAATCCTGTGATGAAACCTATGATGCTTAGGCTTGCAAGTAGCGGAGTAGTATCTACTCCTACATGTTTGAGGACAATAAGTCCGAGCACAATCCACAGCGACCACTGAGTTATGCTCTGTAAGAACTGCTCGACAGTCTCATCAAGCTTTGTCTTCCTGAATATATTCAAGAGCAGCTTGTCAACGAGCCTTATTGCAATGATTCCAAACAGTGCGATAAGCACGATCTCTAAAGTCTTGTCAGCAACAGACAACAGCAATTCTTTTTTGTCCATTGATAACAGTTCCTTGAAAACCATCTAATACCAACCTCTTTTCCTGAACATATACAGCATGCCAAAACTGAAGAGCACCATGACCCCTATCATGACCCAGAATCCATTGACAAATAATGATCCTGGCAGATTCCTGAAATTCGTCCCGTAGATACCTGAAATAACTGTCATTGGCAGAGCAATGGTTGCAAATATTGAAAGGACCTTCATGACCTCATTCAT
>JAHIYL010000067.1 GCA_018815145.1 Nanobdellota archaeon
AAATCTAATAAAATGGTTGCAAACAATGCAACAATGCATATCTTCATCCTTGTCATTTTCCCATCAGAATTTTTAAAACTTTAAAAAGCCCATTGCTTTTGCAATGTCTTTCTCATCGATGATCACCATGATGTCTGTCCAGCAGCTCATCTCCTCAAGAATATTGATGCCATTCTCTGCAAAAAGTGAATACACATAGGCTATCACTCCGACAGTCTCTTCAATTTCAGGAGCAGTCGTTATGAAGATCTGGACCAGGTCCTCATTGATCTTCATCAGATTGTGTGTAAATGTATCCTCAATCAGCTGCCTGAATTCGCTGTTTGTTACGATCATGATTGTGGATACACCTTCAATCAGATTGAAGCTCCCCTTTTCCGAGGTTATCTTTTTCTCAATCTCAAGCAGTCTTTCATAATGTTTTGGTTTTTCAATGACTGCAATGATTATCTTGTTCTTGATTTCAAGCTTGGACTGTGACAATAATTTTCTTATTTTGCTCTCATTGATGGATTCTTTGGCAATCCTTTCCCTGTATCTTCTGCATGCGATGAGGATTGCATCAAAATTCTTTATTTTCAGATCTTTCTGGATTTCCCTTGTCAATGCAGAATAATTGATCATGCCCATGTTAAGGCAGTCCTTTACACTTGGTCTTGACCTGATATATTCTTCTGTAAGCTTTTGTATGTTTTTTTTCATTTTGCCATAAAGTCATTAATGATTCTGTAAATTAATTTACCTGTGATGTCATTGATATCAAATTTCGGGATAAATTCAGTGATGTCCAGTCCAATTGGATTGAGTGTTTTAAGTTTGTTCATAAGATATAGTATTTCATTTGAAGTTAATCCTCCCGGAGCAATGCACCCTACTGCAGGTGCCATTGAAGGATCAACAGCATCGATGTCAAGGCTTAGATACAGGAGGTTATTTTTTGGAATTGATTTTTTTATTTTTTCAAAGATTGCATCTATGGTGAATCTTTTAAAATCCATGGGGGTAAAATGAAGAATGTTTTTCTTTTCTATGATATCATGTTCATCCGGTTCAATTTCTCTGATACCAACAAGGACACTGTTTTTTAAGTCAAAATTCTTTAGAGCCATTGAATCATTTAGGACAGAACCATAATATGGCATATCTTTCATCATTAGATCAGGATGAGAATCGATATATACTACTGAGAATTTTTTTTTTAACCTGTTGATCCCTCTCAGTATGCCGTATTTTATTGAGCAATCCCCACCTATGGTAACTATTTTCTTATTCTGTGCAAATAATTTTGAGATTTCATTTTCTATTGTATCTAAATTTTTTAAGATATCTTTACCCTGCCTAATATTTCCATAATCAAATATATTTTTTGGATTGACTTTTCCTGAAAATGGGATGAACCAGTCTTCTGAAAGGTCTCTTACTTTATCTGGTGCCATAATCCTTCCTTTTCTGGCACTTGCTGCACCTATATCTGTAGGGATGCCAAGAAATATAAATTCTGATTCAGATACTTTTTTTGCTTGTGCAATCTTTAATTTTTTCATTCTTTTACCCCTTCCTTATCCGGAATCCAGATAATATCTTAATCATTTCTGGAGCAATCATGAGGGATGCAATTGAGAAATATTCAGATAAGATGGTCTGTTTTTCCATTTTATATACTCTTTTGTATACTTGTATATAAAAATGTTTTGTTTTAGACATTTTTGTTTTTAAACATACAATTTTAAGCAGCAATTGATTTATTTGCTAGGTGGTGCTTTTGTCCCATTTTAGACATATTTGTATTTATTTGTACAATTTAAGACGATATATTTATATATAAAATACTTGGAATATTGTTAAATCAAAAATTATCCAAAGAAAAATGAAAGCATCAAAGACTCAAAAAAATCCTAATCAGATAGTGCCATTACTATCCTCATTGAGGTATAGGAGAGGCTGACTCTCTTCATTGGCAATTCTAATTTTTTACAATAAAATATAGATTCCAGATATTATTCGGAGGTTGATTAAAATGATTATTCAGGATATAGACAAGGATATGGTGCAAATATTGGTTGGTATGATGGACAACAATTGCAAAAAACTCACTGCAAAACTGCATTTTTGCAAAGCTGTTCATCACTTAAAAAAATGTATAGAGGAAGGTGGTAAATAATGAAAACGATGAAAAAAAAAATTGTGCTTGCATATAGCGGTGGATTAGATACATCAGTAATACTAAAATGGCTTGTAGAAAAAGGATATGAAGTGATTGCATATTGTGCTGATATTGGACAGCAGGATGATTTTGAAAAAATAAAAGCAAAAGCCCTTAAGACAGGAGCATCAAAAGTATATGTCTCTGATCTAAAGAAAGAATTTGTGACAGATTACATATTTCCTGCAATAAAAGCAAATGCAATATATGAAGGAAGGTATATGATGGGTACAAGCCTTGCAAGGCCGCTCACAGCAAAAAAGCAGATTGAGATTGCAAAACAAGAAGGAGCTGAATATGTATCACATGGTGCAACTGGAAAAGGTAATGACCAGGTAAGGTTTGAACTATCCTATTATGCACTTAACCCTAGTATTAAGGTATTTGCTCCATGGAAGGATCCAGAATTCCTGAGTGAATTTTCAGGAAGGACTGATATGTTGAATTATGCAGAAAAGCATGGGATTGATGTTGTACAGTCTGCAGAAAAGCCGTATAGTGAGGATGAGAATCTGATGCATATTAGCCATGAAGCGGGGATACTTGAAGATCCATCTTTACCATATAAAAAAGATATCCTAAAACACTGTGTACATCTTGACAAGACACCTGACAAAGAGGAAAATATTGAAGTGCATTTTAAGGATGGAATCCCTGTTAAAGTTATCAATAAGGAAGACGGAACCCAACACACTGAATCACTGGCATTATTCATGTATCTCAATAAGATTGGTGCTAAGCATGGTGTTGGTGTAGTTGATATGGTTGAAAACAGGTTTGTAGGTATAAAGAGCCGTGGAATATATGAGACTCCCGGTGCAACAATACTTAGGGCAGCACACATGGATATTGAAGGCGTTGCTATGGACAGGGAGGTAATGAAAATACGTGATATGCTTATCCCAAAGTTTGCTGAATATGTCTATAATGGATTTTGGTTTGCCCCTGAGATGGATTTCCTTTTAGCAGCCATTGATAAGAGCCAGGAAATGATAGATGGAGTAGTACATCTTTCGCTGTACAAAGGCAATGTGATAATCAATTCACGTGAATCACCGAGCTCGCTTTATGATCAGGATCTTTCAAGTATGGATATAGAAGGTGGTTTTGACCAGACTGATTCAAAGGGTTTTATCAAGATAAATGCAATAAGGTTAAAGGCTCATAAAGCAATACTCAATAAGTTCAATAAGGATTATTTTGATTAATTGAGGTTGATAAATTATGGGAAAAAAATTATGGGATAAGGGAATGGATGTTGCAGATCCTATCTCAGCATTTCTTGCAAGTGATTTAGCTTATGATCAGAAGCTTGTTAAATATGAGGTAATGGCAAGTACTGCCCATGCAAAGATGCTAGAGAAAATTGAAATCTTGAATAATGAAGAGACTGAAAAGATAATTGCTTGTCTTATTGAGATCAAAGAGCTTGATAAACAAGGTTTATTTCAGCTGTTACCAGAAGATGAAGATGTACATACAAAAGTTGAGAACTATCTTTCTGAAAAACTAGGTGATACTGGGAAAAAAATTCATACATACAGGTCAAGAAATGATCAAGTGCTTGTTAATCAAAGATTGTATAATAAAGATGAACTTAATGCAATAAAGAATACTGCAAAAAAGTTGTTCAAACTGATTATTGATTTTGCTAAAGAGCATGAATATACAGCAATGCCTGGTTATACACATAGGCAGAAAGCAATGCTTTCTTCAGTAGGTCTCTGGGCAGGAGCATTTGCTGAATCACTGATTGATGACTTAAAATTACTGGGAACAGCTTATGAACTTAATAACCTGAACCCACTTGGAAGCGCTGCAAGCTATGGTGTGCCGGCAAATATTGATAGGGAATTTACGGCAAAAGAACTTGGATTTTCAAAAGTTCAGAATAATGTGCTTTATTGCCAGAATTCTCGTGGAAAGATTGAATCTGCGATCGTCTCAGCTTTGTCCCAGGTGATGATGACACTTTCAAAATTGTCAGCAGATCTCATGCTTTTTTCAACACATGAATTTGGATATTTTACATTAGGTGATGATGTGGCAACAGGTTCATCCATCATGCCGCAAAAGAAGAATCCCGATGTTCCTGAACTCATAAAAGGCAATGCATCCCTTGTGATAGGTTATGAGAACATGATCAAGAATACTGTCAAGGACCTGCCTTCAGGATACAACAAAGAGACACAGGTAGTGAAAGAATTGATAATTAAATCATTTGAACTGACAAGTAATTCTGTTCAGGCAATGTCAATAGTGATGCAGAGCCTTCACGTTAATAAGGAAATTTGCGCTGCTAGCTGTACAAAAGAGCTCTTTGCAACAGACTATGCTTATGAACTGGTTGAAAAAGGCATACCTTTTCGAGATGCTTATAGGAAGGCTGCTAAAGAGATTGAGAATATTGAAGTTCCTGATTTAGTTGAGGCATTGAAGAAGAGGAGTCATGTTGGTGGGACTGGGAAATTGGGGCTATAACAAAATTCTATGTTTCATTTCCAATAATTTTATAAGTAAGCTTATCCTTACTAGTCTTACAATGATTGAAATAGTGAATGTATCGTCAAAAGGACAGATTGTGATACCTGAACGTGTTAGAAAAAAACACAAAATTGAGAAAGGAGATAGGTTAATAATTATTGACACTGGTGATAATATATATCTCAAAAAAGAAAAAGAAATTGAAAACAAGATGATAGAATATGCAAAAATGGATTCAGATGTGTACAGTGGAATGCTTATTGCAGAAAAATCTTTAGCAAAGGATTGGAATTCAAAAGAAGATGAAATCTGGGACAAATATTAATCAAAGAGATATTATTCTTGTACCGTTTCCCTTTTCTGACTTAAGTAATTACAAGAAAAGACCAGTTTTAATCATGTCCAAAGATTCTGAAGATTTTGATGATATCATTGTCTGTCAAATAACTTCAAAGTTAAATGAAAGTAGATACTCGATATATTTTGATAACAAAGATATGGATCAGGGAGAGATTTTATCAGCAAGCTTGATTAAGTCAAACAGACTTTTTACACTTGATAAAAAACTAGTAAAAAAAAAAATTGGAACACTAAAAAAGGGAAAATATCTTAAAGTAGTCGAAAAAATAATTAAACAGATAAAATAAAACAACTCTTTCAGCAGCTCGGCCAGTACTTAACATCCAGTTCCCTTGCAGCCTTGACACCATCCAGTTTTTTCACAAACAGGTTATGCGGAGCATCCTTGACCAGCTCAGGATTTTCTTTGGCTTCCTTTGTTTATCGCCATTTTCTGTCCCTGATTGCAGCCAGCCATGGACCTGATGCCTAGACACCAAGGAATTTCAGCATTCCGTATACAAAGAAGGCAGGCCAGACAATGGCTTTGAGTATGCCCAGAACACCAGCCCAGAATCCTGCTGCTTGTGAGACGAAATACACCAGCGCGCCGATGAATCCGAGTCCGTATAAAGCTCCGTGGGATCTATGCTTGTGCACCTGTTCTTTCATATTCTTCTTCCATGGCATGCAGTCCCCGTCCTTGCATCCTTTCTCTATCTTTTTCCCAATAGCATCT
>JAHIYL010000068.1 GCA_018815145.1 Nanobdellota archaeon
TTAAAAATAAGTTATATTTTAATCTATTTTGGTTAAAAAAGAATGAATTGTATTTATTTTATTTATAAAGAGAATATAAATTAACGCCAACATCCATGCAGAAGGTCTTTATAGGTCGATAAACTAGAAAAAAATAATGGTTTGCTGCTGCCAGCGGCAATCAACTCTGTTCATGATTCAACTTAGGAGGCAGAAGTTATATAAAAATGTAGCGGGAAAAAAAGAAGGAAAAAGCTATATTTCTTTGGCAATTTCCTCTAGTCCGTAAACTACAGAACTTGCTCCATTGTATATGTCTGAGACCAACATGTTTTCATTTGGTCCATGACCATTGCCGTCTGGTGGAGCCAATCCCAAAAATACAACAGGTGTTTTTAGTGTATCAGTGAATTTATGACTAATTGGAATGCTACCACCGACACCAATAATATCAACATCTCTTTTCCCTTCGGTTGAATCCGGTCCAATATCATACCCTTTTCTAATGCCTCTGATTAGTGCTTGCGCATATTTGTTTTCAACATCAGAAATATAAGGTTCGTATCCTTCTGGTTCAATCATGGTGCCATTATGTGCCTGAACATGGGTTTCCAATTGCTTCAATACACTTTTTGAATCTTGGTTTGGAACAAGTCTGAAACTTAGATATGATGTTGGCGATCCATCACCAAAAGTCATTGTTTTTGAATTTAAGTAAGCATTTCTAGGTGTGGCATTTAATTTTTTTATTTTTACATATTCACTTCCAAATGCATAGTCATATACTAGTTCATTTATTATTGATTTCAAGTCAATATTATCATC
The DNA here is from genome assembly GCA_018815145.1 of Nanobdellota archaeon. Taxonomy (GTDB): domain Archaea; phylum Nanobdellota; class Nanobdellia; order Woesearchaeales; family GW2011-AR15; genus WJJD01. The sequence goes on from JAHIYL010000068.1 coordinate 805, forward strand.
GACACTAATCTGAGCTCTACTTTTTGGATATATTTTTGTAGAATCTGATTCTCGAAGACCATACTGATAGAAATCAAGGTCAAACTTGATTCCTTTTTCATCAAGTCCAGCTAATATGTGTGTCAGTACAAGTCCCGGCTCTTGGATAGGTCCTCCGAACCCCCCCGAATGAAGTTCAATATCTGGACCATTGATTAGAATTTGATATGAGGTTCCATCAACACCTGGATTTTTATTGGCATAGTTAAATGAAAGGGGAGTGAATGTTGGTCTAAACCATCGGTGATGTAGTTGTGTAAATCCAACTTCAGGTTTTATGAATCCCATATTTTGAGTTTCACCTCCAAACATCGCTTCTATTGAAGGATTAACCACCAATCCGTCTGCAATTTTATTATAGAAATCAGGCATAACTTCTTCACTAATTCTATTGTTTACAGGTTTGTGTAGTCCATGGATGATTTTTATCAGATCCATTGGATTAGAAGTTGTGACTTTTGCTTTTGCAACGCCTTTAAGGCTTTTAGCAACTGCGGGATGCCCTGCTTCAATAGTGTCAGTATCTAATACTAATGTAAGATCAGATTTTAGTAATTTATCATTATCCCCAACAAATGCATGAAATGGATTCGGAGATAAACCACTTTCTTCATTACCTTCTATTATGAATTTTACATTACATGGGAAATTATCTTCATGTTTAAAATATCTCATTGCAAGAACTATCGGTACAATTTGTCCTTTATCATCACTTGCACCACGTGCATAAATTCTCTCTCCTATGATTTCAGGTGTAAATGGCTTTGTGTTCCAAGCTGACAAATCTCCAACAGGTTGAACATCATAGTGACCATAAATTAGAACAGTTGGTAATTTTTCACTAACAAATTTTTCAGCATAAATTACTTTGTTTGCACCACCTGGTAGATCAATATATTCAGCTCGATCAAATTCTTGAGATTTAAACTCCTCTAACAAGAATTCGGCGGCGTTTTCTAATCCAATAAAATCTTCAGAGCCTTTGTTGCTGACGCTAGGCATAGCAAGCCATGGAAATAGGAATTCTTCCCTTACAAATCTCTCGCCATGTTTCTGAACATATGATTCGATCGTCATTTTATCTGCCTCCTTTCAAATCATGAAAGTTTTTATTTTATATCTACTGGTCCTTCCCCTGTAATACCATCTAGACCGTGCGCTTGTGTAGTGTTTGCTATAAGATTTCCTTGATTCATTAAATAATGTTGTCCACCCATACTATCATAACCCACAATATCAAGTTTTTGTCTTTTGGCATCACCAACAATATCCCAATGAGGAATCTGCCTTACTGTTCCTGCTCTGTCAGCATCATATCCAGACATAACAGCCAAGTGGATGCACCCCGCAGCCTTTTCAGCAGCAATTAAGTAAAGTTCGTCAGGAGGTGCTTTTTCATTTGTATTTATTGCAAATTCACCTATTTGTTTCATAAGCCCCAGATTAAACATATAATCATTATCTGACATTTTTTTGTGTTCATTCATATTCTTAATTAAGTTTTTGAATTCATTAGATAGTTCTTCAATTTTATCAGTTATTTCTTTTGGGGCATATAACAATTTCCAATGACCGTTTTCATTAAAACCAATGACAATTGCTTTATTTGTTACAGAAGCATCTTGATCTTTTAAAGCATAATTTTTATCCATGGCCATTACTACATCACCAACATATGTTCCGACTATTTTTCCAAAAGCTCCTCCCCCATATTGTTCGTTAATATGCTCAAGATAAGCAGTATCGGCAGGACTATGTTCTCTTGGTCCTACAACTCTTTCAGGATTCACGTATGCTTCTCCTCCCGGACCATTTGCAAATGTACCGATTGGACTGCCTCTTGCAATGGTTTTTTCCTCATCAATTATTGTTCTGCAATTTGAATCACTTTTCGTGAATATCCTATGTTCGCCATCGGGTTTCACAAGTTCAACTGCAAAATAAGATTTAAATTGTTCGTCTCCAACATCAACTAGATTTCCTTTAACTTCTATCCTATCAACTCTATCTCCAATTTCTTTTATTCTTGTATTATCTTCCCACATCTTATTCCAATCAATATCCATAGTCTGAGTTGATAATTCAAGAGGTAAAGTTTGGAATAAGCATTTTCTTAAAGCAGGTTCTCTTTTGTCAATAACAGAAGTTCCGATATAAGGTGGCTGCAAAATCATTGATAAAGGATCATCCCAAAGAGGTATATCTTTTCCGGTACCAGGCCCAATTTGATAACCTACATGAGTTCCAAAAAAATTCATACCTTCTTTTCCATCTCCTCTTAACTCCATGTGTGCTTGAGGCATGGGAATGTTTTCAGGAATATTTATTGCTTCTGAAAATTTTTTGTAAGCTTGAAATATTGATGTATCAATTTCTTTAGAAAACTCGAGACCATGAATTGAGTATAAAATTTGAGTGAGAACAGAACCTTGATCAGTGGCTTTTTGAGGAACAATCATTTGTATTATTGGATTAGCACCCAGACTTATGGATTGTTCAGCGATTCTTTTAATAAACTCAACTTGTTGATGATAATGGTCTTCAGGTTTTTTCGAATCTAGACGTTCTCTATTCAAAAGAGGCATCATCATAAGGAAATTTTCCTTTGGTTGAAGGTCATATATTTTTTCAATCACATTTTTGACAGTTCTCTCAAGACCATCAGGAATTTCAAGTTCTTTTTTAAAATAGGTTTTGTTTTGTTCTGGTACAGAAGTTAGTATTTCGTCATGTATCCATTGAGATGCAATTGATTCATGATTTCCGATTGCATCTGTTTTTCGAAGTTCTCCATCAATTAATTCGACTAATCCTTTAAATTCTGTGTAACCAGTATCTTGTACTTCAATATCTGATATATATGCAGCAGAAAATTCCTCAATTTTTCTTATTGCATCAATTGTCTCTTGAGTTGTAAAAAGTACATCAGGAGATTGATTTTGTTCAATTAAGGAATTTGCATAAAGATAAGTATCATAAATATCATTGAGTTGTTCTACTTTTTTTAGAATTAAAACATTTTTATTTTTGCTCATTGACATCCCCCAAACTCCAATACCAATATTTTCTGTTTTTCGTATATTTAAATCTTGCGATTGTAACTTTTGCAGAATAGTAACTTCGAGAAGGAGGATTGGGACTATGATGGCAGTTTTATCTGTTATCAGCTGTTCCTGTAATCTTCATATTGCTTGATTGTCCGTTTTGGCTTATGTCCTTTCTTTATTGCACTAATCAATACCAATTCATAATACATCTCTTTTATGAAATTATTGTTTATTCTTCTCATAGATGTATAGACATAGTTTGACAGATCCTGTATAATTATCCCTTCTTGTGCCAGCCTTTTGCCAAGGTATAGATCTGGTCCGGCATATCTGTCATTAGGATTATAACCCCCTATTTTATGAAAAGCTTGTTTTCTGAAAGCGAAATTTGCTCCGCTGGTGTGTTCAACACCATATAATCTGCATAGAAGGTACCATCCGCAAAAAGCATGATATGAGAGCATATTGACGAGCAGCATTGAATCCAGGATTTTTAGGGAGCCATAGACACCGACTATATTTTTGTTAGAATTGAATTTTGCATCAATCTTTTTAAGCCAGTTTTTAGGATATACAGAATCTGCATCACATGAAGCAATGAATTCACCTTTTGATTTTTTCACACCTTTGTTGACTGCATGGATGTATCCCTGTTTTTTTTCATTGGTTATATGTTTTGCATATTTTTTTGCTATTTCAATAGATTTGTCTGTGCTGTTGTTGTTCACCACAATTATTTCGTGATCCTTATAAGCCTGTGCCCGCAGGGATTTCAGGCAGGCGGCAATTCTCTTTTCCTCATTATATACCGGGACAATAAGGCTGTATTTTACCATTCTAGCATCTTTTCAAGGGCAGCCATAGCAACTTCCCTCTTGTGGGGATATGCAGCAACGCAGATATTGATGTGGAAGCAGTCACCAGAATCAGTAATGACATATTCTCCGTCAAGCAATTTTTGTTTGTCAAGTCGGATATAGAAATGCAGTTTCTCATCAAGCCGTGAATCCATCTGCCTGTAAAGTAATTCCTTTTGCTCATCACTCAATGCTTTAAACAGATTCTTCAGGAATTTTGTAGTCTGCTTCTCTTTTTTTATGAATACAGAATAGATCTTCATCTTCCTAGCTTCAAAGAGCTCGGCATTATTGCATGAGAATTCAAAATTATCCTTATCAAAATCAAGAGGGACAAGTGATTTCAATGCTTTCATTATGTCTTCTTCATTGTTCTGTTCCTTGCAGAATACTCTTATCTCGATGTTATGTGCAAGCTTCATGGAAAGGAGGATATGGTGATTTTTTATAAAATTAATTCAAAATTTTTCCAGAATTTGTGTCAGTATCTTTCGTATTCTTCAATCCTGAGATCTGGTGTTTTCCCTCTGGCAATTTGATACCAATATCTCAGATACATAATGCTGGTCTTTATGAAACCACTTCTCTTATACCTTCTAGCTGATGTATAAATAATGTTTTTAATGTCAAAAATCAACTCTCCCCGTTCTTTCAGTTTTTTTCCAAGGACAATATCTGGTCCAGCATATACATAATTTGTATTATATCCTCTAACTTCATAATAATCTTCTTTCTTTATGGCAAAATTAGCACCACAGGGGTTGTGCATTCCAAACAGTCTTGACCACATAAGATATATTATCAGAAAGTACTCTGAGAGAAAATTTATAACCGGATTTGAGTCATAAAACCTGAAAATACCATGTGTGCCGACACAGGTCTGATTATCAGAAAAAATTTTATCGATTCTTTTCAGCCATTTTTCAGGATAGATGGAATCAGCGTCGCAGACAGCAAAATAGCCTCCATCGGAATGTTTCACACCCCTGTTCACTGCATGGATGTATCCTTGCCTCTTTTCATTAACAATTTTGTCTGCATATTTTTCTGCCAGTTTTATCGAGTCGTCAGTACAATTGTTATTTACAACTATTATCTCAAAGTCACTGAATGTTTGTTTTCTCAAAAATTTCAGACAGGAAACTATAGTTTTCTCTTCATTATGGGCCGGGACGATAAGACTATATTTTACCATTTTGGAGCAGGGGGTATTGATTGTTCTGCTGACTGTTTTTCCTGCTTCACGATGTTCTCTGTGACCTTGAAGCTCCTGTTGCAGTAGACGCATTTCTTGATCTTCCCGGATATTGTCGTGCTGTGTTTAGATGGAAGATATTTCATTTGGTTCTTGCATTTTGGGCATCTGAGAACAAACATTTTCAAAAAGAATCAGTCTTGTATATTGAACTCAGTCTTCAGGTCATCGATGTGCTTCTGGAATCTCTTGATATCAGGGTCTGAATACTCAATATTGTCTACATGTTTTTTTTGTTCATACTGTTTCTGGTTTGTTTCTTGCCTGACTGTCTCAGCTTGAGCCATTGGCTGAGCCTGTCTGGCTGGAGAAGCATGCCTTGGAAACTTATGCACTGGTCTTGGTTTTGAGCTTGATATGACTATAAGGAGCAGATTAAATACGATTGCAAGGCCGACATTGATTATTGCCAGAGCCTCATATTCCATCCTCGCAAAACTTGCAACAATCCCGCTGCTGGCAAGGGCAAAGAATGCTCCGGCAACACCGATAGGTATAAGCATAAATACCGGTGCATATTCTGAAAACTTGACAAGCCCGAAAGAGATGAATGAATTGATGAATGCAGGAGAAAGTCCCATTGCGACATACATTATCTCGTCTCCTGTTGTGCCGGCAACATAAAAGACAGATATTATAAGGGCTGCCAGATATAATACAAAAGCAAATCCTTCCAGCATATATGTCTCTTTTTCAGTCTCATATTCTTCTATTGCCTCTTCAACAATGTCTTCATTTGAAGAGCCATTGACTTCTTTCTTGACTTTTTTGACATCTTTTGACTGTATCTGCCCGAAAAACCCTTTTATTGAATCCTTGACATTGGAGACCATGTCTTTTTCAACTGCACCATCTGGCACTTCACTCTTCAGCCCAGCCTCTTCTTTTTCAAGCTCAGAAAAGACTTCATCAAGCACATTTCTCTTGTGTCCTGCATCAAGCAATGCCTGTTCTATAGTCTCTAAAGGCACCCCTTTTTTTTCCTCTTCAAGGATATAGCGTTTAAGCTGTTTTTTCATGTACTGGTGAAAACTATCCATAGCTATTTATAAGAAAGCTTGTAGTATTTAAGTTTTTTGGGAGACAGGGCGCGTAGAAATCCTATAGAAAAATATAAGAACCCCCTCTCTATAGTCTAGAAAGGGGGTAGGTTGGCATTCTCAGGTGTCAACCTATGGCAAAGAAAAATGATACATTCTTAATAAGATTTGCAAAGAGCATATTAA
>JAHIYL010000069.1 GCA_018815145.1 Nanobdellota archaeon
AGATTTCTTCGGACATTTTTGCTCAGACCAGACAAGTAATCTTCTATTGAAGCGCTCATTTTCACATAATATATCTTCCTTCCAATATCCGAAATCTGCTTCATGCCGTTCTTTTCAAATCTCTTCAACGCCAGTGCCAGCAATCCGGAATCGCTGCTAACATCAGATAAATGAATGAAATCACAGACTTTTTCAGAAGATATCAAATGCTTGACAATTAAATTGATACAGATTTCTTCTTTTCCATTTTTTATGATGAAATCCAGGTACTCGCCACATGCTTCTTCCCCCCCCATGAATTCAAGGACATCATACTTTTTTCCCAGAAACACAGATGATATGACCAATGGAGCAATACCTATGAGTTCATCCTTTTCATAGCATACAAGAACAAAAAGTCTCTTTCCCTTGCCAAAATGCCTGTACCACACATACATCCAATCCCATGTCAGAAAAATATTGTTCACTGTAGATTTTTTGATAAGCCTATCCCACTCTTTTGAAATTGGTTCCAGATCTTCCAAAGATTCAATAAGCCGTATCTTTACCATCGCGCATCTCCCTGATCATGGATAAAATATTCCTTGATTGTCTTGAAAAAATACAGGAACGCCGGTGGAATATCCTTCGGATTTCTCATCACCAGAAAAAAATTTTTTACAAACCAAACCGGATTTCTGTAGATTGCACTGTATGCTTTTTTACACATTAGCTTGAGTTCTTCAAGGCTGAAATCTGAAAAAGGGATAAATTTTTCATTGTTAATTATCTGCCACATGACCTCATTCATATCCTTATCCTTGTTTTTCACAAGCTTGAAAAATTGTGTTCCCGGATACGGAAAAAATATATTGATTTCCATACTTGAAGGAAGTGTCTTTTTGAGGAATTCTATGGTCTTATGGAAAGTCTCTTTGGTCTCTCCGGGCAGACCCAATATGAAGCTTGTATGCACCTTGATTCCCACTTTGTAACAGTCGTTAAGTGCTTTTGCGTTCTCTGCGACAGTTGTACCTTTATTGGCTGAATCAAGGATCTTCTGGCTTCCTGATTCCATTCCCAATGATATACCTGTGCAGCCTCCTTTCTTCATTATCTTCAGCAGTTCAAGGTCAAGAAGATTTGACCTGCTGTTGCAATACCAGTTTATTTTAAGCTTTTTCATCTCCCCGCATAAGTCAATTGTTCTTTGACGGTCAATAGTGAAGGTCTCATCAAAAAAAAGAATCAGATTGATTTTGAATTTTTCTTTAAGGTAATTAATCTCCTTCAGGATGCTTTCAGTTGACCTGGTATATACCTTGCTTTTTGCCGATGTGCAGTAATTGCACTGATAGGGGCATCCCTTTGATGTATACATTATTGTAAATGGCTTGCCATGCGGCACATTGGTGTAATATGGGTCTAATGACGGAAGAAGGTCATATGCAGGGATTGGCAATGCATCCCAGTCAAATTTGTCAATTCCTATTGGAGTTGCAATTATTTTTTTCCTGGATCTGTACGATATACCATTCACCTTTTCAGGGCTATGAATGTTTTTTGCCAATCCGGGGATTGCTGACAGATATTCACCATGTACATAGATATCAAGTTCCTCAAATTTTTCAAGAACAAGAGTAGGAAGTTTCTTCAGTGCATAACAAAGACCAACCGTCTTGGCATTTGGATTTGCTTTCTTGAATAAATGCACTGCCTTCTTGTCAACACTTAAAGTAAATGGAGTGAACCTAAAGACAAGCATATCAAACCCCTCCATGTCCACGTCAGAATAATCCATATCAAATCCATTAGCATCGACAAGCTTCACAGAGTGTCCCTGTTCTCTCAATACTGCTGCTGTCTGCATAAGACTGTACGGAGGCAGGATTGAATATTTTTCTACCATCTCACAGCGCTCTTCTCTGATGACAGACAATCCATTGAATCTTGGAGGATTTAATAGTAGTATTTTCAGTTTTATTCACCTTCTTTTATTTCATATATTTTACGGGAATCAAGGATCTCAACGTCACTTGAGTATATTTCTGAAAGGATATCTGTCATCCCTGAAATATATCTTTGGTTCAATCCCTGTTTCTTTGCATCAAAGATGTCACAGGGATGAAAATATCCAATCAGCAGAGCTTTGCCATTTTTCTTTGCTTCATCTTTTTTCTGATGTATCAGTTTAATAATATTTCTATTGCTCCAGAAAGGAGATATAGTAAATGCAGAATGTGGTGAATATCCAATATAATCAATCATTTTTCCGGACTTCCGGATGATTTTTGAAACAGGCCTATGGAGATACCTGTTGATGATCTTGTTCAGCATCCCTGCATTAAAGATCATATTTTTTTTTCCTCTGGCAACAGAGATAGGGATCTCGAGTATTTTCATATTTCCTTTGTTCTTATAATCTGTTCCTGATGGATGATATGTATTGGAAGCTGAATCTTGCCAATCAATGATGTTATCCCGTTCACCATACATCCCGGCAGAATGATATCCGGGAACACATGACATATCTATCCTTATATTTTCTTTTTCAAGTGCAATCATAATAGAATTGGTCATTGCATTCCAACCCATGCGTGAGACCGCAGGATGAAAACCCATAGTATCCTTGAATATTCTAACAGAATTTTTGATGATTTTTTTCTGATTCATCTCATTCACATCCTGACGCCAGATTTTGCCGTCCCAATACAGTGTGTGGATATGAATGCCTATAAGATGGTCATTTTCCATCAGAGACTTGAGCTGCTTTTTTGCCTTTTTTAGAAAATCATCCAGTATGCACATATCTGTTCTCGCAAACCAGGGCAATTTTAGGTCAAACCTGTCAAAGACTGCGGTAAGCTTATCCCAGTATTTGGTCCAGTCATACCTGAAGATTGGCTGCTTTTCATCATAATTGCTGCCAACTTTTTCCCAGCCGGCAATATAATTAGGATGATTGTCTTCTGTGTCGGCACAAAGCAGGAAATATAATTTGGGCTTCATTTTCCAATCAATTCATAATAGAGTTCTTTTGTTTTTTTTGCCATCAATTCTGCATCAAAAAATTTTGCAGCTTTTATTTGGGCAGCTTCCCCAAGGCTCTTGGCATAATTTTTGTCATCCAATATTTCAATTATTGAGGCAGCAAGCATTTTTATATTTTCTGGCTCCACAAGAATGCCTGTCTTCCTGTTATCTATGATTTCAGGTATGCCTCCGACATTGCTTGCTATGACCGGAAGCTTTGATGCCATAGCTTCCAGGACTGTCAATGGAAAACTCTCAGTCAGGCTGGGAAGGACAAAACAGTCACTGATGCTATATAAGTAGGGCATCATGTTATGGTCAACACTTCCAAGAAAGCAATAATTTTCTTTTGAGACATCCTTCATAAGATTTTTCCATTTGTGAATATCGCCGGCGCCGGCAAATACAAATAAAGCTTTCCTGGTCTCCAGAACTTTTTTTATTGCCTCAATGTATGTATAAAGACCTTTAAGATAAAGGAGTCTTCCGCTATAGAGTATGACAGGGACCTTTGATCTTTTGATGGACACAAATTCCTCTGAGGATCTGATGTTTTTTTTAAAAAAATCTGATGTATTAATGCCATTGTTTATGACCAAGTTGTTTTTTGTCTCAGGAATTGATTTTGTTATATATTCAGAGACACATATGAAATTTGTTTCCTTACAGATATAGATCTTTTCCATTAGCTTGATATAGGGATAGGAAACCTTTGTCAAGAACTCAACCGGTGCTCCAAAGAGTCCGCTCTTTATTGTTGATTTTTTTCCTGATTTTTTGCTTTGGGAATCCAGTGTTGTATGTACTGTTACAACTGACGGGCAATTTATCTTATTGAAAATTTTCAGGAAGATATCAGGCATATGGACAAGTCCGGCAGAATGCACTATGTCAAACCCATATCTTTTGTTGAGCTCGTGAAACTTAAAAAATAAAGCCAGCTGAAATTTTAGATTATAGAAAAAAGTGTCTTTGGCCTGTGTCAGATTGTGGATAAAAATCTTTTTGTCAAACCTGCTGAGAATTTCCTCTTTATTGTAGTCTTTTCCTCTTTTTGGAGTTATTAAATGGATTTCAAGCTCATCATATTTTGCAAGCTCTTTTATGAGATTATATGAGTATATACCAACTCCACCCCAGGTAGGGATGAATTCCGGAGCCAAAAATGCTATCTTAATTTTTTTCATTATTCACCATCAAAAAGTAGTAGTATTTAAATTTTTCGTATATTAGGGCGCGTAGAAATCCTATAGAAAAATATAAGAACCCCCTCTCTATAGTCTAGAAAGGGGGTAGGTTGGCATTCTCAGGTGTCAACCTATGGCAAAGAAAAATGATACATTCTTAATAAGATTTGCAAAGAGCATATTAA
>JAHIYL010000070.1 GCA_018815145.1 Nanobdellota archaeon
AATTTCATTCTTGATTATTCTACTAAAAAGTAGTTACCACAAATATATAAAAAAACCTCTTCAATTTCTTCCATTTTAGTAAAAATATTGATAAATAATTAGATAATTGGAAAAATATACATAATGATATATTGAAACCACAACATCAAATATAACCTTTTTTACTCAGCATGTTGATAATTGATAGCATGCCCACAAATGGAAAATTAGTATTTGAAAAAAACCTATCAATAATGAAAAGTGCAAATGAACCCTTTTTCAAAATCCATATGGTTCAAGAATTGTCAGAAGTGACTAAAACAATATTTTCATTGTGAAGCCGGTTGAGGAATAGGTTGAGGTTGTCAGATGCATTCTCGTCAAGACTGCTAAAAAGGCCAGTCATATCATCAAGATGCTTGTGGACTCGGACAAAGAGGGCATTCTCATTGGGGGACAGGATAGAGACCTTTTGAGTCCTACCATCATACAGTGTGAGTCCTCCGTCATCTTCTTTTCTTACTTTGAGGTTCTTATTGACCAAAAATTTTTGTTCCTTAGAAAAATCAATTTTTTTCTTTTTTTTTCTGGGACTAATTGCAAAATCAAGAGGTTCTCTGGCGTATAAAGGTGAAAAACTGTATTTTTTCCCCATAGCCTTGGTAGCCTCAGGGCAGCCCATTGAACAGACATGTCTTGAACCGCATTTCTTGCATTTCATAGGTATTGGAATTTTCTTGTACGTCCTCTTGATTATATCTTTAAGGGGCTCATCCAAAATATTTCCCAAGACGTTTTCTGCTTTTGGACATGGGTTCGCTGTTCCGTTTTGTGAAATTTTAATGGTTCCTGCTCCGTATCCGCATCGATTAAATTTAATGAATTCTTTATATTTATCCAATTCAGAGAAAAAACACAGAGGTATCGACTGTCCCGATGTCAGTGCATTATTATATTTTTTTTTATGGATTATTGCATCATCATATATCTTCAGTATATCATTTCTGGACAATACACAATCCTTTGTCCTTTGATCTACACAGTTTGCACTTACAAAAGAAAAATTGACACGTTTGACTCCTAAATTGAAAAGAAATTTGGCAGTATCGGATAAATCATTTTTATTTTGTTTCTGCAATACAACATTTGTTGAAATATTTATTCCAGCAGCAAGCAATCTCTTAATGCTCCTAACAGCATTTTCCTGAGGAAAATTGGAAATTTTTCTGAATGTTTTGGGATCACTGCTGCAGAAATTGAAATAAATACTTGTACCCTTAAATCCACTCAATTTCTTAATGTCTTCAGCATTGATCAAAGATATGTTGCTGTGTATTGTTGCTTTGACATTGTTTTTCTCACACAATGCAATCCCCTCAAACAGTACATCTCTCCTCAGGAAAGGTTCTCCTCCTGTAAAGATTATCTCAAATACACCGCTTTTGATTGTCCTATTTATCACTTCAAGCGTCTGGTCAAAATCTGGATGCTTAGCAACTGTCCTGAATGGATTATAACAGTGGATACATTGATAATTACACTTCTCAGTCAACTCGACAAAGACTGTTGATGGGACAATCATCTTATTCATAAAGGACAAGGCGTTGGTAAATCTGAACAAGGAGATGGTGTATCAGGTAAATCACATCTAAAGGAACATGTTAACGAATGTGAAGTCATTAAATATTCAGAAGGTGCGATTCTCAACAATAATTGCCTGATATGATCTGCATCAGCAAACGATGCACTTGAGGTCCCTGAAGGAACAACCATATGTGTATCAGGTTGACCGCAGTTCACTCCGCTGCATGACACATAATACGCCAAATCTATAGGTTTACTAGCTGCACCTTGTGTCATGATATCAAAACCTGCAAGACTCACCTGAGCCAAATAATTCTCGATCGGCTGCACATGCCGTACATATGGTTGAGCGACAACCATAGGCAGATTTGCACGTGCGTTAACCTTCGGTGCATAAGGTGGTTGTCCATCTTGTGTTTGAATATCTACTTTATTAGAATAAATCATTTTTTCCCCTCATCATATCTTTAATTTTGATTGTAAAACCGCAAGCTAATCACATTATATATAATTTCTTAAGCAATTTCTTCCATTTCCATAATATTTTTATATAAATTTACATTAATTGGAAAATTATGGACAACAATTTATTAGATTTAAAAGACAGGAAGATACTATCTATCCTCGACATGGATGCAAGGATGCCTGTTTCCCAGATTGGAAAAAGAACAAGGCTCTCACGAAAGGTCGTTGAATACAGGATAAAGAGGATGGAAAAAAAAGGAATCATACTGGGATACACTACTGTAATAGATATCATGAAACTTGGGTTCATATTCGTAAGGGTGTTTGTGAAGTTTCAGAACATAGCTATCAACCAGCAGAAAAACCTTATCGAATATCTATTAGCATCTAAAGCAGGCGTCGTAGTCCGCGATGGTGGAGAATACGACCTAGGTATATCAGTAACAGTCAGATCAATCATGGAATTCGATAGGTTCATGACAGCATTTAACAGAAAATTTGGCAAATATTTTGCAAATGTCTATATATCAATAGCCAACAGCATTCATTTCATAATGAGTAAATATCTGGATAATACAAAAGAACCAAGATATATCATCATCGGAAATTATGATACTGTTGATGAAACAAATGATTCAGAACTAGAACT
>JAHIYL010000012.1 GCA_018815145.1 Nanobdellota archaeon
AAGAATGATAGATATGATATTTGCAATTAAATAGTGGATAATTCTAGAAAATATTATAGTGAAAAGGTATTGTAAAGAGATGGCAAGACCACATGCCAGGAAATATTGTCCCATCTGTATAAAAAAGCCGTATCCACCCTTTCTTTTTCTATCGTTCCAGGTCCACATACGATTCCATAGATAATTATTAATTGTAGCTAAAAAAATTGCCAAAGCAAAAACAAAAACATATATTATCAGTTTTAGAAAGAGTGAGAATACGGCCTGAATTACATTTTGAAAGGTTAGTTGGTGAAAAAACTTACAAAATAAGAGCTGGAGCTTATAGAATAATTGCAGATATATATAAAGATAAATTAAATATTCTTGTGATTAAAATAGGTCATAGAAAGAATATTTACAAGTGACAGGCCGTAAACCATACTCTGTGGGTTTCTGAAATTTCTTCCTCCCATTAAATTTATATACCTAAAAAATTTCTAAAGAAGTATAGTTTTTGGGATGATTTGTAAATATTGATTATCAGTTATAATGAGTCTGTTCATAATGCCGCATAGAATTGAAATTGCATTAAAAAAAGGTGTTCTTGATGTAAGAGGACAGGGATTGAAAGCAAGGATAAAGAGTGAGCTTGGATTTGATATTACTTCTATTGCAACAATAAATATATTTACAATAAATTTTGATATTGATTCTTCTGTTCTGGATACTATCGGAAAGGAACTGCTCACAGATAAGGTCATTGAAGACTATTCAGTTGACAGACCGATTGCAAGAGATTTTGATTTTATTGTGGAAAAGGGTTTTAAACCCGGTGTTACAGATAATGTTGGAAAGACTGCAAAAAAGAACCTTGAATTCTTCCTTGACAAAAAGTTAACAAATAATGAAAAAGTGTTTTCATCTGTACAGTATCTTTTTTCCGGAGATTTGACAAAAGTACAGATCAAAAGCATCAGTCAAAGGATACTGGGAAATGAGCTTATTGAAGATTTTGTGATATTATCAAATAAGGAATTTCAGGAAAAAGGAATAGGATACCCTATGCCAATTGTATCTGGTAATACAGAAATTTTAGTTGAAAAATTCGATCTACATAGTTTTTCAGATAAAGAGCTTGAAAAGTTTTCCAGTGATAGATGCCTTGTCCTGAACCTGGAAGAATTTGAAGCAATAAAGAAACATTTTAAGAAACCGGAAATTATTGAAAAAAGAAAGGGATTCGGACTTACAGAAGAATTGACAGATGTCGAACTTGAGGTTCTTGCACAGACATGGAGTGAGCACTGCAAGCACAAGGAATTTTCAGGGATAGTGCATTACAAAGATGTTGAGACAGGTGAGGATGAAGAGATTGATTCACTTTTCAGGACTTATATCAAAGCTTCTACATTCAAGATCAAAGAGAACCTGAAAAAGATAGGTAAGGATTATCTTGTGAAGATGTTCAATGACAATGCAGGAATTGTCAAATACGATGCAAAAGATGATTTTGTATTTAAGGTTGAGACGCATAACTCTCCGAGTGCACTTGATCCGTATGGAGGTGCAATAACCGGGATAGTGGGAGTGAACAGGGATCCTGCAGGCACAGGAAAAGTAGGTGCAAAGCCGCTCTTCAATACCAATGTATTCTGCTTTGGAGATCCATTTTACAGTAAGCCATTGCCGCCGAATACCCTTCATCCTATGAAGATTTTCAAAGGAGTGCATGATGGTGTTAAAGACGGAGGCAACCAATCAGGGATACCTACTGTCAATGGCTCTTTGTATTTTGACAAAAGATATATGGGAAAGCCTCTTGTCTATTGCGGGACTGCAGGCCTCATGCCAAATACAGTTGTAGGGATGGATTCTTCAGTCAAAGCGATTGATCCCGGCGATTATGCTGTCATGGTCGGAGGAAGAGTGGGTAAGGACGGAATTCATGGCGCTACTATGTCATCAGAAGGCAGGCATTCAGGAACACCTGTGTCAGCAGTCCAGATTGGTGATGCAATAACACAGAAGATAATGCTTGATTTTATTTGGGAGATAAAAGAAAAAGGATGGATAAAGGCTATCACTGACAATGGTGCAGGAGGTCTTTCGTCGTCGCTTGGTGAACTGGCAACAATTTCCGGCGGAGTCAGGGTTGATCTTGCTAAAGTGCCGCTTAAATATCATGGATTGCAGCCATGGGAGATATTTGTATCTGAATCACAGGAAAGGATGAGTCTTGCTGTAGCTCCTGAAAATATTGATAGGATCAAAACATTTGCTGAGGAACGGGATTGTGAACTTTCTGTGATAGGTAATTTTACTGATTCAGGATATCTTGAGCTGACTTGCGGAAAGATGCCTGCTGCATGTCTCGAGATGGAATTCCTGCATGATGGCACACCAAGAAAATACATTGATGCAGTCTGGAAAAAACCGGATCATCCTGAACCAAATTTTTCAGAACCAGAGTCATTGCTTGAAGAACTGAAACTGATGCTTTCCAGGCTGAATATTTGTTCAAAAGAATATATAGTGAGGCCATATGACCATGAAGTCAAGGGAGGGACAATAGTAAAACCATTCATGGGAGTAAAGAATGACGGACCAAGTGATGCATCAGTCATTCTGCCAAAAATCGGCAGCTATGAAGGGCTTGTAGTCAGCCATGGCATGTGTCCAAGATACTCTGATATTGATGCCTATCATATGAGTACCTGCGCTTTTGATGAGATGGTAAGAAATATTGTGGCAACAGGTGGCAGGATTCCTGACCTGGAGAGCAATGATGCTGTAATGTGGTCAGTGAATGATAATTTCTGCTGTCCGGATTCAATCTATGATCCTGACAATAATCCTGATGGAAAACTTAAGTTTGCAAAAGTAGTTCGGGCAAACAAGGCATTGTATGACATATCAACTGCATATAACATCCCGCTCACCTCCGGAAAAGATTCTATGAAAAACGATTATAAATATGTTGATGAGAACGGAAAAAAAGTCAAGATTTCTGTACCATTGACACTTCTTTATTCAGGAACTGCAAAGATTGATGATGCAAGAAAAGCAGTGACAATTGATGTGAAAAAACCAGGTGATTTGATTTATGTTCTTGGGATTACAAAGGATGAGCTCGGAGCAGGAGAATACTTTGATTCCAAAGGTTTTATTGGAAACAATGTTCCAAAAGTAGATATTGGAAAAGCAAAAAAACTGTATATTGCTCTTGGAAAAGCTATGGACAAAATATTGATTGAGAGCTGCCATGATGCGAGTGATGGCGGACTTGGAGTCGCTCTTGCTGAGAGCGCCTTTTCAGGTGGCTTTGGCATGGAAATTGATCTGGATAAGATTCCGCAGCAGGGTATCAAAAGAAATGACTATCTGTTTTTTTCAGAATCACAGTCAAGATTTGCTGCAACAGTCGCACCGCAGAACAAAGATGAATTTGAAAAGATCATGGCAGGAAATGTGTTTGCTGAAATAGGTGAAGTGATTGATACAACCATTTTTAAGATTAAAAAACTGGATGGCAGTACTGAAAATATATCTTTGCAGGAATTGAAGGCAGCATGGCAGAAGCCATTGAGGTTTGATCTGCCGCCAGAGGAAGTGAGATGAGGTGAAAAGATGAACAAGCTTGTCAAGGCAATATTTTATTTTTTTGTATTTTTTTCACTATTCGGCATTCTGTTCTATGTTCCGGCACTCAAGAATTTTTTGAAACCCTTTCCTAGTGTCATGTACATGGATCTTATCCAATCATTATATTCTTCAATAATGATGATGTTTTTTTTCTATCTTTTTTTTGAGATACTTTTTGAGAATAAAGACAAAGAGATAATAAATGTCACAAGCAGAAGGTTCTGGACAGTGATCATGGGATGTTCTATCCTGGCAAGTTTTGGTATGGGTGTTCATTTTGCAACACAGGGCATTGAAAATTTTGCAAAAGGGACAATCATCGAACCATGGGTATATTTTACCAACGAACCGCTTGCACACGGAATAATCTATATCACAAGCATACTATTATCATCTTTTCTGGTCATCATACAATTGAACCGTCCATTTTCAAAAAAGCTGAATAAAAAAGAGATAGGCATCCTGGGATTCTCATCTTTCGGGCTTTCTGTGCTTTGGACTGTTGCACTTCTCGAAGGAGGGTCAGCGCTCCTGTCATTGCTGATAATTATACTGAGTTTTTCAATCACAGTATACTATTCAATCTTCAGACATAAAGCATCCCTGTTGAACAGTCCCTGGATTATATATTACCTGATATGCAATATCTTTTCAATCCTGTTTTTGATATTATTCGGACTTATGATGAACGGATATCCTCAGCTATCAACACTTGGTTTTTTTGGATAAAATGACAAGATGGATTAAGAATGAATAACAACAAAACAAAAAAAGTGAAAGCATTAATCCCGACAGGACTTGGCTTCAACTGTGAGAATGAATCAGCAAAAGCATTTGAGCTTGCAGGAGCAGAAAGCAGAATAGTGGATATCAGGGATATTATCAATGGCAGGATTGATATTTTTGATTTTGATGTCCTTATGTTCATCGGCGGTTTTTCTTTTGGAGATGATATTGGTTCAGGTAAAGCAGTATCAAATCTGCTAAGATTCAAGAAAGTAGGTGATCGCCGTTTCATCGATCTATTGAAGGAGTTTGTCATTGAGCGAAAAAGAATTGTACTTGGGATATGCAATGGGTTTCAGGTATTGATCAAGCTTGGTATTCTTCCTGGTTTTGACAGGAATTATGAAGAACAGAACTGCACTTTAACATTGAATGATTCCGGAAGGTATGAAGACAGATGGGTGAAGCTGAAGATAAATGAAAAATCACCTTGTATCGCTACAAAAGGAATGAAATATCTGAATATTCCGGTAAGGCATGGAGAAGGTAAATTGATCTGTGAAAATGATAAAGTATTAAATAGGATAATGGATAATAATCATCATATTGCACAGTATATTGATCATAGGTCTGATGAAATGACAATGAAATATCCGTTGAATCCAAATGGGGCTGTGAACGCGATTGCCGGTCTATGCGATGAGACAGGCAGGATATTTGGCATGATGCCGCATCCTGAGGCATATCTATTATTTCTAAACAATCCTCAATGGCAAAGGATTCGAAGAGAAAGACGAGACAATGGAGAAGAAATTCCAGTCTATGGCGAAGGACTGAAAATTTTTAAGAATATTGTTGAGTATCTGAAAAAAAATTATTGATTTTTTCAACAAACTTTATATTAGCAATTATATTTATCATTATAATGCACAAACAGGCAAAAAAAGCAACTCAGCTCCTAATCGTAGGAA
>JAHIYL010000013.1 GCA_018815145.1 Nanobdellota archaeon
CTCTATCACAAGACTTGTCTTGTCCATTTCCATTATCTGAGTTGCATTCCCGATTATCTTGAATGTCAATTGGGCTGCTTCTTTCCTGAAATTATATATCATTATGGTCTCAACAAAGAAATTTCCCAATCTAAGCTTTTTCTGGAGTTTTTCAAGAGAGACAAAGTGATCTATGCCGGGATTTTCAGGCTTTTCAAGGAATGGCCCGATACCCGGTCCGAATGATGGACCGATGTCATCATTTGATTTTGATTTTGTCTTGTCAGAGATTCCGGGGCCGACTCCTGTTCCGACTCCGCTGCCTGTTCCTGTTATCTCCTCATAGAGGGTCATTGATATGTTATGCTCTACGACCACCCCTTCAATTACTGTGACGTTCCCTACATAATTGTTGTAACCTGTCTTAAATGCGAATACCTTATATGTTCCCCTGGTTGTCGATAGATTATAGTACCCGTCAGCATCACTGAAATCATAATCTGTGCCGATAAAGACTTCAGCATTCTCAAGAAAGATACCTGTATCCGCATCTGTGACCCAACCTTCCACAGTGCCTTTTCCAAATGCCTCATCAGCGCCTTCTGGACAGACATCATACGGATCAGTTATCAGATAGTATGTCTGAGTCATATTGATTGGTACAGGCACAAACATCTGATAATTATAGTAGTTGCCATCAAAGCCCATTGGATAATCTGTTGTCATCTTTGACACTACTATTATATTGATTCCATCTGTCAACAGGCCATGCATGTACTTATCGCTATTATGGTCATCTCTTTGGTAAGTATGTGCCATAGGGATGTTTGATATTGACCTGTTGCCAAGGGAGATTGTCATTGTGTCAGTAAATGTATTTGTGGCTGACATAGGATCATTAATAGGGTCAGCGCCAATAAAATTGTCTACAAATGCAGTTGTTGCTGCGGTAACAGAATCCCAATTGATGGTCAGTGGATCAACAGTGAGAGCATACACTTCATGGTCTGAACCAGGTTCAAGGCACTGGACAAGCATGGTCACCGGATCCATGCCTGCAGCTTCAGCCTGGATTATATATGAGTTGTTTATTGCCGGGAACTGGATTGCCAGACCATAGACACCATTCCAATAATCTGCATCCCTTTCCCTGTTTATCTGAATCTCTGTGATTGTGCCTGCTTTTGCGTCATCATATGGAACATGACCGATGTAATCGCTCAGCATCAATAAGCCAAGGACTGAAGTAAGGACCATGAGGATGGAGAATAGCTGTGACAGGAGATTATCCATTCTTTTTTTCCTGTTTTTGGCCTTTTTGTTTTTCATTTTAATTTTCCTGATTTCACTCATCTGACAGCGAAGATCTGATTATTGATAGCAATTGGCAGCATTTGGGGTATATTTTTTTCTGCATATTTTCATCCAAGAGCGAGTATTCTGTCTCGATCTCCTGGTAGAGAGACATGACCTTGTCCGCATCACCATCTGTCAGCGCGATATAGCATTCATCTATCATCTTCAACAGATGATCCTTGGTTATGTCATGCCCGAGCATTGTAACCTTGTCCAGGACCTGTCCCTGATGGAATCCGGACAGCCTTTTGAAAAGGAACTTCAGTTCCATATAATTCAAAGCTGCTTTGTTCAGATCATGCAGGTGCATATTTTTTTCAGCAGTTGACATGAGTTTATGGAAATATGTATAATTATCATCAGGCTGTACAGGAGTGCCATACTTTTGTGCTGGTGCCTGTGTATATCCTTGCTCAAAGGACTGCTGCGGTTTGGCATCATAGGCCGGCATTGCCCTTTTCTCTTTTGCACCTGATTCATCATCATTCTTGTATTTGACCTGATATGCCACATATACTACAGTTAGCCCGAGGATTATAACAAGCTCAATAAAAAAGATGGTCGTATTTTTTGGAGAGATACCTATCCTGTCAAAAAGAGCAAAACCAGTCACAGAAGCCATTCCTCCGGTTGTCTTTTTTGCATCTTTTGCAATGAGAAGAGAACTGATCTTTGGTATCTTATCAAGATCAATTTTTTTTGAAACAAAATATGTAAGCTCAACAGCATCTGTCAATTCAAGTTCAAAAATAGGATCATCTTCCAGTACTGCAACATTTTTTGTGAGCATGGTCACTTCACTTGCAGATTCCAATAGGTCTTTAGGTATGAATTCGACAAAATTAATTGTCTCAAGAGAGATTGTGCCCATGTCAACAGCTTTATGTATGAGAGTGAGCTCTTCACTTCTTCCGGACACATATTCAATCACGACGTTGTACGCTTCTGTATTGATTGACAGCTTTTTCTGCAGCAGGGTGTTTGCCTCTATGAAATCAGCGATCTCTTTTTTTGAGTATTCATAACCTTTTAATGAAATGTATTTTTCAAAAAGCTTTGCTGCGTCTGCATCTTCTACATATTTCACGAATTCTACTTTCTTTTCAACATTGATAGCCCTTGGTGCAATGTCTTTTATGCGGTTGATTTCTGAGAGTATCTTTTCGCGTTCATCAAGGACATCTATGACATCTGTTCTGTATTTAAGATTGTAAAGATCCCTGTTTGCTTTGTCAAGCTCAAGTTTCAGTTGCTTCAGCCTGTCCACAACTCCAAGTATATTGACAACCCGTTTTTGATCAGGTGAATAGGTATCTATGTCAGGAAGAAGATCAAATACTTCCTGGACCTGAGTGAAGGTCGCGTCAGGCTCTTCACCAAGTGCAGCATCTGCACCCGAAAATGCATCTTCCTGATTTTCGGCAAATCGGAATGAATTCTGTCTGCTGTCTGAAGAGAACCCGGCTGTGTCAAGGCATTCCACTTTCCACATAATGAATTCGCCTGATAAGTCCTCTTCAGTGTATTTGACCTCTTTATTTGACTCCACATTGATGAATTCTTCAAGTTCAGTCCACCAACCATCTCCTTCTGATATGTAGAGAGTGCAGTTGACAAGATCATTATCTATAACATAGAATCTGAAAGTTACGGCATCTCCGCTGACCTGAGTGCCGTTTGCTGGTTCGGTCAGGCTGATGAGCGGCGGAAGTTCTTCAGACTCCGGTTTAAGATAGACCAGCATATTGTAGCTGGAATTGAATTCAAAATCATCATGGCTGTATGTGTAGTAGTCTGAGTGCGAGATCCTTATGTCATATGTTCTGTTTGTGAGTCCGAACCTTGCTTCTCCATTCTCATCAGTATAGTAGTACTTTGAATCGATCTTGACTTTTACCCCTTCTACAGGCTCATCAGTCACATTGTCGATCACAGTGACATTAAGGATATACTTCGGGACCACATCCAATGCGATGGTCTCCATGAAATAATTATACTCACTGTCCCTCACCTTTAAAGCGACATTGTGCTTTTTTATCTGGCTGAATATATGTGTTGGATTAGGGTCATGGCTTATGTATCCATCATCAAAATTCCAGTCATAGTAATATGGCGGGATGCCGCCTGATACACTTGATGTGAATCCTGCATAGTCTCCATTGAAAATCTGGCTTGCATTGACGCTGATATCTGCATGCAGGGTGTTTTCGACATTTATCTCGACTGTTTTTTGATTTGTATAGTTTTCAAAATAATTGGTAGCTTCAATTGAATATATCCCTGAAGTATTGGTGAACGTGAATTCCTGGTTCGCAGGATAATTCTCTCCACCGAGGATGAAGATATATGAGATGTTTGTTGGAGTATTGATTGTGATGTATGTCTCTGATCCCAGTGTTGCGTCCACAGTGACTGTAACAGTCTCTGATAAGGAATAATCCTGTTTATCTGTTGTGATATCAAACACAATGAAGTCAAAAGTCTGAGCATTGCAGTCATCATCTACCCCATTGTAGAGGATTTCAGTCTTACCCGGATTGATGTTGGCATTGTTGTCATTGCAGTCGATGAATTCCGGATAGCCATCTCCATCTGAATCTGTCTGATTGAATGCAGGCATCTCAGACACATCAACATAATCAGTGGTGTTCAGATTGGTGAAACCCAGATATGAACAATGGATAGTGAAGATGTAATTGCCGGGTTCATTGTATGTGATGTCCTGGATGAAGTATCCGGTTGATGGTTCAAAGTCCATTATCTGGAATGATCCTGTGGCATTGGCGAGACATTCGCCTGAAATTGCTTCTCCTGACGTTGCATTTGTATAGCTTGCATAGAGAGTTGTTGTGTTTCCGGGATATACTGTCAGACCTGATTCAGGCATGCTGATATCAGTCGAATCCCAGATAATGAGCATAGCAGGAGAAATCTCAGGCGGGATGCTCTGGTTGACTCCTCCTGCATATGCACTGAAATGTGAGACTGTGAAGACGACATGGGAATCATTCTGGTAAAATTCAATATCAGATTCTGTCCAATCATCACATGTGTTTTCCAAAAAATCAAAACTACTGCAATAGAGTATGAAATCCACTTCATTGTTTTCTATTTGACTATTTTTTTTCAAGACAATTTCTGCATAACCGAGGTTTTCAGTTTCAATAGCAACAACATCTGTATCCATGCCAATATTTCCAATAAAGAGAGCTGTGATGTCGCTGATATTAGTCTCATGGAATATGACTGCTGAGCCGCTGTTTTCAACAACAGTGGAAGAGTTGTCTAAGAGTTCAAAAAGATACTTTCCTGTTCCATTCAGTTCTTCTTGTGTCTGTGCTTGGATAAAATATATACTTAGTACCAATAGCATTATTATTACAAACCTTGCAACCCATCTTTTGTTGTCAAATATGTTAGAGGCTCTCATTTCAACTCCTCCAACAATTTTTTAAGATCACTTTTCAGTGCCTCAATCTTTTCAGGCATTGTGACCTGTTCAATATTTTTTCGCAATTTTTCAAGTTCAGTAGAATAAGGGTCATTTTGCTCAAGCCATCTTTCTCTTAGGATTGAACGAAGTTCTTCACTTACATCAAGGAAATGATTTTTATTTGCATATTCTCTAAGCTCGGAGAGAAGGGTTTCAGGCATCCGGACAGAGATAACTTTATCTGCTATTTTCTTCTCCTCCGATGGATTTATTTGATTTGGTTTTTGCCTTGAGGATGTACCGTCTTGAGAATTCGCGCACAGCCTCAGAACGGGAATTGTAGACATTCAGCTCGACCAGAGAATCTATCCAGGAAATGATGTTTTCAGGCAGCCTGACATTGACTACCACTACTTTTTTCCCCTTTTTTTTGGCCATATTGCTATACTA
>JAHIYL010000071.1 GCA_018815145.1 Nanobdellota archaeon
CGACAGGCGCAAGGCAGTTGGTAGTGCATGAAGCATTGCTTACAATATGATCTTTGTCCTTATTATATGTGCTTTCATTGACACCGAGTACAATCGTCTTTACACCTTCTCCTTTTGCAGGTGCGCTCATCAGGACTTTTTTGGCACCGGCTGTAAGATGTTTTGAAGCTGCCTCTTTTGTCCTGAAGATACCTGTTGATTCAACAACAATATCAACACCCATAGCTCCCCAGGGCAGTTGTTCAGGATTCCTCTCAGAAAGAATTTTGATTTGCTTGCCATTGACAGTCATTACACCCTCTGAATAATCAACAGTTCCATCAAATATTCCATGCACTGAATCATATTTTAAGAGATGTGCAAGTGTCTTTGCATCAGTAAGATCATTTATTGCAGCAAATTCCAGGTCAGGCTGATTGATGCCAATCCTGAGAATCTGTCTGCCTATCCTTCCAAAACCATTTATTGCGACTTTAACCATTTTTTTTGTCCTCCATGAGATTGTTTTTCTTTATACCTATAAAAAATTGTGCTCTTTAAAAAGTTTATGCACGAAAAAGTATGAGAAGGTATGAAAATGCTCCAATTAATCAAGTAAATTTGACAGCTTCAGGAAATCTGTGATTATAATTTTAGTAAGTTTTATAATTAGTATTCAATATGCAATAAATATATGGTACGAATCCCATATTTCTTCATTATTTGTGTATTTATATTATTATTATTAGGATGCAGTAACACAAGTCCATTACCTGCAATTCCAGAAACTCAAATCCCTGCTTCAACAACTACAGTTCCTCATAGTGACACAGGAATTGCACAAGAAAAAGAAATTATGATGAGCAGAATCAATACTGAGTACAGTCAGTACTTAGACGAGAGTATTAGTGCTGAAGATATTTATAATTTGATGGTACTTAATTTGCATGATCAAGAAATTAGAAATTTACTTGAGAGCAATAAAAGATTTGGTGTAATAATTGTAGATATGCAGTATGACTGGATAGAGGTTAGTGATGAAAAAAGTATGGTTAATAATCAACTGGAAGTTATGGATTTCTCTAATGATCATGATATACCTGTCATTCTTCTGAGTTATGATGTAGAACAGCCAACTCTAAAGAGAATAACTGACAAAATTGATACATCAAAAAGAAATTTTGTCATTGTCAAAAGAGACTATAATGGATTTATTGAAGAAAACATGAAAACTTTAGTTAAAGAACTTGACATTGATTATTTGTTTATCATGGGTATGTTAACTTCTACCTGTGTTTATGCGACAGCCAAAGGCGCCACAGAAGAAGGACACAGTTTTATAATTGCAAAAGATGTTATAAATAAAATGTGTTCAGGATCGGCAGAAAATGACTGTTCTGATGTTACAGGGAATGATGTTGAAGGGCATAAAAAAGCACTGAAATACTTTGATACTAATGGAATATTATTAGAAAGTTATTTAGATTTTTTTGTTATCTATAATATTTTCAATAATTAAAAAAAAATTACTTAATCCCCAGTTTCTTTTCAGCCTTATTTACAATCACAGTTGTCTTGATGATAGCGTCGGGAGTAAGAGACATTGATTCAATGCCTTCTTTTACAAGGAATTCAGCAAAGTCTGGTAGGCTGCTGGGAGCATCACCGCACAGTCCCATGTGCTTGCCTTTCTTCTTTGCTACCTTTATGACAGATGCCACCAGATTCTTTACTGCATCATTCCTTTCATCATAGATATGGCTCACAAGTTCGCTGTCCCTGTCAAGACCCAAAGTGAGTTGGGTCAGGTCATTTGTTCCGATAGAAAACCCGTCAAAAATATCAAGGAACTGCTCTGCCAATATGACATTTGCGGGAATCTCGCACATCACATAGACCCTTAGGCCATTCTCACCATGCGTAAGACCATTCTCTTTCATTATATTAAGGACATTCTTTCCTTCTTCAACTGTCCTGCAAAAAGGTATCATGAGGACGACATTAGTAAGGCCCATCTCATCTCTGACTTTCTTAAGGGCCCTGCACTCCAATGCAAATGCAGGCTTATATTTCTCATCATAATATCTTGAAGCACCTCTCCATCCAATCATAGGGTTGTCTTCCTTTGGCTCAAATGATTTTCCGCCTATCAAATTTGCATATTCATTGCTCTTGAAATCTGAAAGCCTCACAACAACATCCTTTGGATAGAATGCTGAGGCAATTGTGGCAACACCCTGACTCAATTTATCGATGTAGTAGTCTTCTTTTTTTTCATACCCTCTGGTGAGTTCGAGTATATCATTTCGTGCCTTTTCATCAGTGACCTCATCAAATCTCAATAGTGCCAATGGGTGCGTCTTGATGTATGAATTGATGATGAATTCCTCTCTTGCAAGTCCTACTCCGTCATTCGGAAGGAAGCTCATCTCAAAAGCCTGTTCAGGATTTCCAAGGTTCATCATAATCTTTGTCTTCGGCCGTTTCAGGTTTTTGAGATTGGTCTCCTGGATATCAAACTTTAAGATGCCTTTATAGACGCTACCTATGCTGCCTGTTGAACAGTCAACAGTCACATCATGTCCATTAGGTATTTTTTCAGTTCCGTTTATTGTACCGACAACACATGGAATTCCAAGCTCTCTTGAGATGATGGCAGCATGGCATGTCCTGCCTCCTCTGTTTGTAACAATTGCTGATGCAATTTTCATGATCGGCTCCCAGTCAGGATCTGTCATTTCAGTGATAAGCACTTCCCCTTCTTTGAAATCAGCTATTGAATGCACGTCTTTGATTATGTGGGCCTTGCCCTGCCCAATCAGTTCACCCACAGAATTGCCGGAAATTAAGAGTTCACCCTGCTCCTGCAACTTATATTTTTTCAGTATATTATTATCTTGTTGAGAGTGGACGGTCTCAGGTCTTGCCTGAACAATGAAAAGATTTCCTGATTGGCCATCCTTAGCCCATTCCATATCCATTGGCTTGTAATGGCCGGCCTTTGCACTGTAATGGTCCTCAATTATTGTTGCCCATTTAGCAAGCTGGATGACTTCATCATCAGAAAGAGCATATTTTTTCCTGTCAGCAATCTCGACAGGTACATTCTTTGTCACTTTATTCCCTTCCTGGCAGTAGATCATCTTTATCTCTTTTGAACCAAGAGTCTTTGATATGATCGGCTTAAAGCCCTGTTTTAAAGTTGGTTTGAAAACATAATATTCATCAGGATTGACAGCTCCCTGCACAACATTTTCACCGAGTCCGTAAGCACCTGTGATAAACACAGCGTTTTCAAAGCCGGATTCTGTATCTATTGAGAACATGACTCCGCTGGTGGCTTTGTCACTCCTGACCATCTTCTGAACAGCGATGGAGAGACCGATTGAGAAATGATCAAACCCTTTGTCTTCTCTGTAGGATATTGCCCTATTGGTGAAAAGTGATGC
>JAHIYL010000072.1 GCA_018815145.1 Nanobdellota archaeon
ATAAAAAATTTCTTTTTTTTTTGCTTTATTTGGATTAATTATCAGCTTCCAATATATAGAGTGAAAACTAACCACTGCACAAAAATCCAGTTTATATCAAAATATATGAAAAAATGTCTTCATATTTCCATACATGTTTAAAATTATGAATAGAAAAATTTAAATAATTAGGGCATTTGGAATAATTAGGATTGGTTAGGATCGGATAAAATGCAGAAAACAAATGAGAAGAATATTTATTGTGGTACCGGGCTGAGTGATAATTCTGATTCTTATACTGCCGGCAAAGAATCTGTCGAAAATGCATTTAAGGATCTTGGCAATCGCAAGCCATCTTTTGCCTATGTTTTCTGCTCAGGCAGCAAATATGGGAAGAATGATGAATACATAAAAAAACTTGTAGCCGGCGTATCATCACAGCTTAAGGATATCCCATGGGTCGGATGCACGACCTGCGGAGAGATAATTGATGATAATCTATCCACAAAATCCTGTATCTGCCTTATTGTCTCATCTGAATTCATCCAGATTGGGATTGGGATTGGAGAAGGCGTGCTCAAAAAACCGAGACTTGCAGGAAAAAAGGCTATAAGGCAGGCACTCGCAAATTTCAAGCAGGAGAAGATCATAAACCCTTATGTTAAGTTCACTGCCAGTAAGACAAAGAATGTCACAGAACTTCTGAAGATGTATGAATATTTCTTTTTTATGTTCTCGCCGGGACTCACGCTCGACGACATAGGGCATGAAGATGAGGTCCTCAAAGGCGTAGTTGAGGAAATAGGAAGACAGTATCCAATAATTGGCGGAACCAGCGGTGATGACCTCAGGATGCTCAAGACATATCAGTTCGCCAATGGCAAATTCTATTCAGACGCAGCTGTCATACTGGCCGTATCGACCGGCCTCAGGTGCGGATTCGGATTTGATCATGGATATACTTCTACTGGCAAGATGGCCATAGTCAATAAATCAAGCGACTACATGGTCCATGAACTGGACAATAAGCCTGCTCTCGACAGGTATTCAGAAATACTGGGCATCACCCCGGAAGAGCTTTGGGATACAAAGAGCAAAATGTTTGCAAAGACAACTTCCCTTGCAAAGGTTGCCTCAAAATATTTTTCAATCGTGATGAACCCGAAGATGATTCCTTTCCTTGCGACAGTGGCAATAAATCCCTTCGGGATCGCTGACGCTAATGGAAACCTGTCTGTAAGGATTGCAAAAGGTGTGAAAAATAAGTCTATCGAATTCTGCCAGATCATACCTCAGAATGTTGTACTGCAGAACCTTAAGATAGATCCGAAAAGAGTGATGAAAGCTGAGATGAATGCACTAAAACAGTCGATCGATGAGGCAGGTGCTGATCCTGCAGTAATATTTGTTTTTGACTGTGAACTCAGGAAGATCTACACAGGTGAAAAGAACATCCATAAAGCCATCACAAATCTGAAGAAAAAATATCCGAAAGCAAAGATATTCGGCTTCAACACATCAGGTGAGTTCACTTACAGCAGGACCAGTGAACCCCAGGCGACCAGTGCAAGCGTCTCTGTAGGTGTCCTGTCAAATAAGTTAGTAACTGAATAATCGATCTTGATATATTGTACTTTGAAAAAAAGAGGGGAATCAGATTGAGCTATAAAATTAAGTAATGAGGGGAGAAAAGAATGGGAGATGATTTAGACACACAAAGAAGAGAGATTGCTGAACAGATTTATGATGGATTAGTCAAATATGCAAAATATGGAACATTACCTGATGAATCTAAACTTGAAGAGATACTTGGTAAAGAGATGCAATTGTGGAATGAGCATTCGCCGGAATGGCGGAATCAGCAACAAAATACAGATTTTCCAAAAGCTGAGGTCTTGAAACAATCTTTTGTACCAATCGTGGATGAAATGCTACGAAATCAAACACAACGTGATGAACTATATTTTGGAAATATTCCTCCTTCACTCACTTTTTCATCATCAGGAACTTCGCTAGGCCTAGATAAAAGAGCAATGGTGAATATTGATGCAATCACTGCACCGCTCTATTCCATGGCAGTCATCGCATGCTTTTCTCAAGTTGTCAGAGACATGGAAAAACAGGATTTCTTGGAAAAGATGGAATTTTTAACATATGAGGAAGCAGTGACAGAATATGAATCCGCTGGTAAGAATCCTGTATTATTAGGACTGAAAAATAATGATGATCTCAATCGCAAGGGACTGAAACCTTTTGGAAGGACTATCAATGGTTTTCCAGTGCCATATGCAAAAGGTTCGTATAAAAATGTAGCAACTGGTAGTATGTATGTTGTCCAGGGAGCAGATCTTATAGCTAGAGTATTTTCTGAGGAGATAGTGAATCCAGTTAAATTCAATGCTCCGAATCCATATGAACTTCAGGTAGGTCAAGTTGCTGATTATCTAGAAAATCGTGATGAAAAGCCTATTATGATGCAACTAACAACAGCAATGCATCCGGAAATCTATAAGATGATTGAGGATGGTGTTTTACCTGACTTGAAGGATGGTGACCTTATCTGGAGCGGAGGAGGAAACAAATCTGGCAGACCTCTTGCGAAGCCTACTAAGCTTCATGAAAGACCAAATGTTATGAACGCCAATTACCTTGGTGACAACCTTACAGCACCCCAGTGGATCAGTGAACTGGTTCCACCAACAGGAATAGCTGAAGAAGAGTGGATGACATTCAGAGACCCTCATCTGTATTCAGTAACATCAGCATATGACCCTACGCTAGGAATTGTTGATTCAGGCAATAGGCTTGCTGTTGATCTTATGGGTGGTCTTAATTTCCCTTCAGCCATGATGTCTCTAAGGGATAATATCGAAATGGTTGAGGGTGGATTCAGATACCTCTGAGGGGATAGAATGAGTATAGAAGAGAAACTAGCTGTCCCCGCCATTAGTGGTGCTGATGCCAAGTTGTATTTTACAGCTGAAGGACAGAAGCAAAGACAGGAACTTGTCAATCATCTTGTTGGGTCTGCGACTGCATTAAGAGATATCTCACTTGAGGATAGGATCAAATATATTGACAAAGCAAGGAAGAACGCGCTTGATGTTTACAGACCTGATGAGAGTATTCCTTACAGTGATGAGATGCAGACGGATTTATATGAATCATTGATTTCTGCAATAACTCCAAAAAGATTGAGGGAAGCATTGCGATTTTCAGCAAAACAGGCTTCAGGAGATAAGATTGGATTACAATTATATGAGGGAGATAATATTGAATATCCCGGACTATGCATGTCAGTCAACTCAAGGAATGCAGATACATTCACTGAAGCAATTCTCAGACTTGCTGCAGGAATGCCTGTCCTGGTCAAAGGAGGTCCAATGAGCATATCTCTTGCAAAAGAGTTGCAGAAGACGCCTTTGAAAGATTCTATTGCTGTACTAGATTGGAATAGTGAAGATGAGGCAGATGGATTCTACAGCACATTGCCTCAGAACTCTGAAGTGATAGTCTCTGGCGGAATACTTGGTGTTGAAGCAGTGAAAACAAAGCTTGACCATGAAATAATTGTCAGGGAACGAAACCATAGAAGAGGGCTTGGTGTTTTGGAGGAAGAAACTAACATGGATGCATATGCCAAAGCATTGGGGTTTATCAATGGATTTGGATGCCTGACTCCTGGAATCATCTTCAGCAGCACACCGCATCAAGTATTGGAACCATTATATGAGGCATTAGTAAGGTACGCTGAAGAAAATGGCCCGTTTTGCATACCTAACCAAGCACCAAACAAACTATATTCAATTATGCTTGGAAACCTAATGGCTAAGTTGTCAGGAATGAAATTTAAAGGTAACCCTGAAATTGGTTTGTTGGCAGCTTATGGTTCAGAGCAAATCCCAGTATATGATGCAGGTTGGCGTACAGGAGTAATCTATCCATCAAGAAGCGACTATAAAGAATGGATCAATACCTTTGAAATTATACATAAACAACTGGAGGAATTGGGTCTAAAGGGAATCAATATTGATGGATGCGGAGGAGGAGCTGGTGTAGACAAAGAACTGAATAAAACACAAATAGCAGCAATCAAAAAATATTTTGAAGGCCCTCCTCCATACAACTGGGCGCAGACTCTTGTCGCTGACAATCCATCCGAGGATCTGGTGAGAGCATTCGTTGACATCGGCGGCAGGAGGATTGTTTCAGTAGATCAGGCAATCCCTAATCATTGCTTCCCTGTCGATGGCGAAGCACCCATCCCACTTGAATACATACCTGAAGGAAAATACAGGTTTGCCAGGGATGCACCGTATTTCACAATCCGAAATGACAACATGGTGATTGCAGAGAATGGCACAATGCTAGAAAAACCAATTAACATCAAAAAAGAAACAATTTTTACACTAGGCTTTGAATATTTGCAGAATCTGTATTCGAGGGTTTCTGCTTTTCGAATTGACAAATAAAATCTCGGCCTTAAAGTAGTTCAGTATTCTGTCGAAACTAATATAATAAATTTTATATATCCCAGCGCAATATCCAATCCTTAGATGGCAGAGTACAAAGTAGTGACCCTTCTTGATATAGACCAGCTTCTCACTTTTGTAAAAAATGATGTCCATTCAGTAGAAGATGATCTAAAAGAAGAACGTCGTGTTGAAAAAGAACTCAAGGAATTCATCAGAGAAGTAGAGAAGCATTCAGGCCACAAGATCCAATATATTGGTCATGAAAAAAGATATGGCAGGCATCTTGTAAGGTTTATATTTAAGAAAGGAGGATTTCTTGAAGTCATTGTCGAAAAGCCACTCTCCATGAATGGACATTTCATAAACCAAAAACATGCTGAGATGTTCATGAAAGGATTGAAGAAAGTCCTGAATAAAAAATTACCGGACCACCCTGTGAAATCGATCTTCATCGAGTCCATCAAGATAGAAGATGGATTCAAGGATGATCTTATCACACTTGACACATGGAATAAGATGCATAGGATAACGATTCACAAGACTTTTGTGACAACCATTGTTATATTCACAATATTTGTCATATTAGAACTTATCAAAGAATATTTCAAGGTCTTTGCAGCTTCAAGCCTGAATGTAGAGTCAGTCATCTTCTCTGTCATCGCAGCTATACTCATAAGTGTCCTCTTTGAACCGCTAAAAGAAAGGATTGACAGGATTGTGGGAAAAATCATCAGATGACATAATCACTGTTCTTTCAGGAGCTCATGCATTATTCTTAGCCTTTCAATCTCTACAGGCCAAGCAACAAGAGCTCTGTCAAGCTTTTTTGTTCTGATCTTATTCTGTTTTTTCAAAATCTCATAATGATACTTGATCTTTGAGATGTTCGAGGAATTTGGAACTATATCAAGAACCCTGCACACCCCGCTTGCATGGATTGGCCACTTATCCTTGATGATCTCAAAAATTTTTTTTCTCAGTGATTTTGCTTTATATATCATCTTATCATCCGGATATAATAATGGTATGAAAGTTTATAAAATGAATGATTTCTATAATACTTCAGAGAAGACGATGTTAGCAGAGCTAATGCAATATCAATCAATGATATCCAATTTTTCGGAGAAATCCCAAAATATTGATTTTTTCTACTCCCCTGTAATCCCATAAAACTTAAATACTCAGGATTAAACAAAATAATCAATGGGAAAGAAAGGGGAATCAATCTGTTCTATATGCAAAACCTCACTCAGGTGTGCAGATTTTATTGAAAACACAAAGTTTGCTTCTGACGGCCTTTCCATCTGCATAATCGAATGTGAAAAATTCAAGAAATGAATAATCTTAAAGCTTATTAAGCCTAATTCTCACGACATAGTCTTTCCAGGAAATATATCCGGGCTTTTTTACAGCCCGAAATCTTGGGAAATAGGTAAGAACTCTGTGGACCTTCGGCAAAAAGGTGGTCAAAGCCTGGGCGCACAGAGCAATCGACAATGCCTCGATTATGTGTGTTAAGTAAGTCATGAAGATAATAGGGACTTGTTCCTTTAAATACCTGGCGCGCTAATGTCCAGTGACCAGTGCCAGGTATCCTTCCGGAATCACTAATTTCCCTTTTTCTTTAACATAGGGAAAAGGAAGGATAATCTCCTCTGAATCACTGACCTTCACCACAAGCTCATCCTCAAACTCAATTTTTTCAATCGGAGTCCCTCTGCATATTTTTAGTGCAACATAAGCAGCTGTGTTTGTCGAGAACTGCCTTGTCCCAAGGTTTCTGGACGGCAGCTCCAATCTCTTTGTGAGCATCTCTTTTGTCCTCTCCTGAGGCGGATGATCACCGAGTATTCCTCCAAGTATCAGATAGTCATAATTATCTTTAGGAGAAAGAGTCTTTTCTGCAGAAGGGTCGAGGACACATGCATTGTTGAATTTCAAATTTTTTATGCTTTCCTGATGCACCTCACCTAATCTTGATAATTTCTCTGTTGTCTTCGGTCCCTTTATGTTTGTGAAGATGACATTCTCTTTTCCTGCAAAATCAGATATATGCTTATATTCAATATAGCTCCATTTCCAAAGCCTTGTATCCAGATGCTCGATAATGAGTTTTACCATTGTAGAGCCTATCCCTAAATTTTTGTAGTCGCTAAAATTCAAGTTTATAGACAACAAATATATAAGTGAGTTCATCTTTAATAATCGTTGTTA
>JAHIYL010000073.1 GCA_018815145.1 Nanobdellota archaeon
AAGATATTTTTTTATTATATCGGGTTCTGACAGCACTAATTCAGGAAAACCATTTGTTAACAGATATCTCTTCAAGGTTTTTTTTATATCATTATCATATAATTCCAAGTTATTATATTCAAGATTCAAAAAACCAAGATACTCTTTAAAACTTAGAACATCAATACGAAATTCAAATATTCTTCCGGCTAGGCTTTCTCTACTTTTTTTATGGATAAATAAGGATTCTGAACCGGAAAAGATTATTTTAAAATTTAAATTGATATCATAAATCCTCTTTATCTGTTCTTCCCAACCTTTAAGTTTCTGAATTTCATCAAAAATCAGCAAATATTCCTCAGTCTCATCTTTATCCAGCAATTCAAAGTACACATCAATTATTTTTTTAATTTCCACATCAAAAAAATTATCAAAAGAAAAAAGCATGATGTTTTCTTTTGAAAAACCTGAATTTATCTTATCCATAACAATTTTTAACATGAGAGTAGTCTTTCCAACTCTTCTTAATCCTGTTAAAGCAATCATCTGTTTTTCACCCAGATACTTTTTGATTTCAGAATAAATTTCTCTATCTTTGTATACTGGTTTAAAATCTGATTTCCACCATATATTGGTTTCCTTTAGGGCATTTATTATTTTTTGTTTATCCATTTTAACATAAATTAAGAGTTTATGTTAATTATAACTAACATAAATATAAATTTTTTGGTTCTAATAAGTATGTTAAATTTAAAAAATCAAAAAAAAAGTGCGCCTCTATCCAAGTTTCGGGGGTGATTCACAGATAGAGGCAAGAATTTTTCAACACAAAGACTAAGGGTTGAACATGATTACTTGACTATCTCTATTCCTAGCTCTTCAGAGACCTCAAGCATATGCCTCGAAGCCTGGGTCCTATCGATCTTTCCCAGGATCCATGGGCTTTTGACGCCGGTGATGATGGTCATGACAGTGAGCTTTCCTTTCATCTCATCCATGACCCTTGCTCCCCAGATGACATTTGCATCATCATCCAGGCTTTCAGTCACAGCTTCACCTATCCTGTTGATCTCATCTAAGGTCAGATCCGGTCCGCCGCTGATATGGATGAGCGCTCCTGTTGCTCCTTCATATTTGATATCCAATAATGGATTTGATAGTGCTCCTTTGACAGCCTCATCTACCCTGTTGTTTGTGTCAGATGCACCGACACCGATTGCAGCGACTCCGCCGTTTGTCATGATTGCCTTTACATCTGCAAAATCAAGATTGACAAGTGAAGGAAGAGCTATTGTCTCTACAATCCCTTTGATCATGGTTGCAATGAGTTCGTTTGCAACTGCAAATGCCTGCCTTATAGGAAGGTTTCCTGCAATCTGGACAAGCCTGTTGTTATCAATCACAATCACTGTGTCTGAAACCTGCCTGAGCTGCTGGAGACCAAATTCCGCCTTGTCTACTCTTGCTCTCTCAATCTTAAAAGGCATTGTAACAGTCCCGATGACTATTGAATTGATGTCTTTTGCAACACCTGCAATCACTGCTGCAGCCCCGGTACCGGTTCCTCCACCCATACCTGCGCAGACAAACACCATGTCTGAACCTTTTAGAGCATCCTTGACCTGGTTGATTGATTCATGTGCTGCTTCTGCTCCTTTCTCAGGAAAGCCGCCGCAGCCAAGACCCCTGGTCGTATCTTTTCCAATCAAAAATTTCCTGTCAGAGTCAATCACACTCAGATGCTGCTGATCAGTATTGCATGCAATTATTTCTGCTCCTTTGATGCCTTTCTGGTAAAGCCAATTCACCATATTGTTCCCTGCTCCGCCAACACCAATCACTTTGATGTTTGCCTGGTGCACCTCAATAGGTGCAAAGTCGTCCTGGTTCCCTGAATTCTTTAATGCATTGTCTACGATGAAATCCATTTTTATTCCCCCTGTCTCCTTGTGTTTTTTATATTCTGGTTAATCCTATATGTTAGTATATATATTTCCGACTAAATAAATGTTTAAATACTAACTTTAACTATAATTTTTTTAAGAATTTCAGAACTTAACGACCCCAATCGTTTACTCAAGACGAAAAAACTAATCAAAACGAATTTTCTTACAACAACAAACTAAATAACCCCATAAATTAATTTATCAAATAAGTATTTAAAGATTCCTATTCTAAAGAATATAGTATTAAGAATATAAAATATCGAAGACCTATTTTTTAGCTTTCTTGGCAATACCTTCAGCAGCCTTCTTTCCGATTTCAGTTATCGTCTTGAGCTCCTTTGAAATCCTGCCGAATACATCCTTTGTCTGGAATACCCTGTCAATGTTGACGACCCGGCTATTGTATGTCTCAAAATAGCAGACATTCTCCAATGTAAAATGGAATGGAGCAGGAACAACTTCATCAGGATATCCTATCGGGAGGATTGCCTGAGCCCTAATGCTATCAGGGATACTTAGCTGCCTTCTTATCATATTCTCGTCAAAAGAACCTACCCAGCATGATGCAAGCCCAAGCCCATGAGCAGCAAGAAGCATGTTCTGTATAGCAGCCGATGCATTCTGAACAGCGTATAGACGCTCACCTCTGACACCATAGAACTGGGTCAGCTTTTCTGTCTCTGCACAGACAACTATCACAATAGGTGCATCTGCAATCCAATATTGCTGCATGCATGCCTCAGCAATGGCTTTGATTGAATCTTTCTGCACCACAAGGACAAATCTCCAATTCTGCACATTTCCTGAGCTCGGAGCATACCTTCCTGCATCAATGATCGTACCGATGAGCTCCATCGGGACCTGGACATCCATGAATTTCCTGATTGATCTTCTCGTCGCTATCGCTTCAAAGATATCCATCTGTTCATCAGGTATCTTGTCCTCTTCACTACTGTGTTTTTCCTCAGGTACATCTGTTTCCATGATATAGACTAAATTGGTCTGCTACTATTTATATTTTACCATAATCTTTTTTACAGACACTGTTGTTTCAAATATGAAACATTGTTTCAAAAATGAAAATGTTTATATAGTTATTGACTATTAATATCATATATATCTAACTGAAAAAAATAATTTGCATTGGCGCAGGTCAGGCGGGGGACGCCCCATCGGGGTGCCTGACAAGGTTCGAAGAACCGCCTGCCGCCATTACATGCAAATTATCAATAAAATAAAGAAATCAAAAATGGAATCAATAGAGATCCTTGAAGAATTGTTTGATAATAAGATCCTGAAAGTGCTGCGCCACTTCATAGCAAACCAGGGTCAGGAATTCTATCTAAGAGAGATTGCCACACTGACACATCTATCTCCTGCCACAACATACAGGATACTGAATAAGCTTGTGAAAAATAATATTCTGAGATTTTCTGAACTGAAAAATAACAAGCTCTACATGCTTGAAGAGAACAAGACAACCGAATACCTCAAATCTGTATTAAAGCTTGAAAAGCGCATTGTTGACCTGTTTGTGGACAAAGTTAAAAATATGGAAGGATTGGAATCAATAATCATGCATGGGGAAGAAAAGAACAACAAGGCAAATCTGCTCCTGATTGGTGAAGGGATCAATCCGTCTGAAGTCAAGAGACTATGCGCAGAGATAAAAGAAAAATATGATTTCTCAATAACAAGCCTCTCCCTCACAAGGGAGCAGTTCGGACAGATGAGCGCCATGGGACTGTATTCAGGAAAGAAAAAGGTGCTTTTTGAAAAAAGATGATTGTACCTGTTGATTATTCAGCTCCCATAATACGAGCTTCTCTTATATCCCAATTTCAACCTGATATCATCATATCCCTTGTGCTCATCAAGATGAATCTCAATAAAATCGCTGTTCTGTTCCTTTATCAGCGTCACCCGGATGTCAGAGGCAATCTTCCTGAAAAACACATAGAGATGCCTGAATTTTCTTT
Organism: Nanobdellota archaeon; assembly: GCA_018815145.1. Classification (GTDB taxonomy): domain Archaea; phylum Nanobdellota; class Nanobdellia; order Woesearchaeales; family GW2011-AR15; genus WJJD01. The sequence continues at coordinate 3,905 of JAHIYL010000073.1, forward strand.
TAGGAGGAACAGAGCCAAGTTCCTGATTATTCTTGCATTTATTACACCATTCAACAAATTCATCCACCATGCCTTCTTTTAATTTGCTGAGGTTCCTGTCAAAATCCTTATTAAACCTTATCTGGGACCCAAATAATTCATGCAGTGCCTGCTTTACTTCTTCTTTTTCCATAGATCAGTTCCTCATATGTATTTTTGTATTGTATAAGATGATTATTTGGTTTTATATTTTTTATTGAGCTTGCCAGTGTTTTTATGTAATCATGGATATCAACATAAAGATAGGTTTTGGAAAAAAGAGTAGTGCAGAGTTCTTTTATAAAAAAATCAAGATCCTCTAGCTTAAGACCAGCTGCTTCAGTTTTTAATTCCTTAGGGTCAAGCAATTGCTTTTTGCAGTGCAGACAGTATATAAACAAAAGAGATCTTGCCGATTCATGTTTGCTCTTGTCATTGAATTCAATCACTGATTCATGGTAAAGTGACATCAGTTCAGAGAGTTTAGGCCTATTTATTTCGATTTCATGGAGAATTATGAAATTTGAGATAGATATTTTCGCGATTGATTGATAAATAGGTTTTTTCAGATCTTTTTCAGTTATGCAATTTATATGCAATTTTCCCACCATTTTTTCTTTATGTCCTCTTTTTTGGACAATGAAAACATCAATGTCATTGAAATTTTCAGAAAACAGAAATGAGCCTGAAATAAAGACTCGGCTGTATTTTTGTGAGTATTTTCTGAGCACTTCTTTTCCCTCTTTCAGGCGCTTGGTCAACATATGTTCACTGCCATTGATAATAAAATCCATTTTCCAATCTGATTTTAATAGCAACAAAGCATCCAGCTTCTTTTTGCCTGAGGTATAGAAGGATTTCTTTTCAGCTTTGGATAGCAAAGACTTATCACAATACTTGATTAATATATTAAATTGCTTCCTTGTGAAAACCAATGGAACAAATGATTCTTGATTGATGATAATTTTTTCTAATAATTTTTTATACATACTACGTTAAAAAGTATATTTACTTATAAATATTTTTATTGACTCAATTATTTGCAATATCCTTACTGAATCATTTCCAGGTTATACAATGCTTCTGCTTCTCCTGCACTTAAAGCTTTATTAAAGATTATTACTTCGTCT
>JAHIYL010000074.1 GCA_018815145.1 Nanobdellota archaeon
CCGATCTTATTATGTGGATTGGTTGTGAGTATAAACCAAAACGTATTCTGGAAATTGGAACAAGAACAGGCGGATCATTGATTTCTCTGCTTTGCACTTATTCTCAAAACGATTTTAAAAAAATTGAAGAGATAGTAAGTTTTGATTTGTGTGTTCTGGTGCAGTCTTATATTGTCAGCAGCCGTTGATAGTCGTCTTCTATCATCAGCTTTTTCAGCATTGATTCTTTTTTGTCTTTGTTTGTTTTGTAGTCACTGCCTGGAGTTTTATCTCCAACAATATCGCTGAGGGAGTCATCATTCATTTTACTACTGTATAAGTATAACAAGTATTTAAATCTTTTGTTTTTTGTTACTTTTTAGTGATTATTTAACTTATTAATATTCAATTCTATATAACCTTTTTAAATAAAACCTATTTTCTAACTTATTATGTACCTATTTTCAAATTCAGTCGGAACATTTGTGTTCAACCAGAACATGCAGATAAGAGAGAAGATACTGTTTACAGAAGAAGAGTCAAAAAAGAACACAATTCTAATCGAGAAAGGCGAGACACTTGAGACTGAGAAGAAGTTCCTGGAAAAATTCAAGAATATCGATGATCTGAGACAGTCAAAAGACGGCAAAAAGCTTCATGTCATCCTTACTGAGATGCAGCAGTACAAAAATGAGCTTCTAACATTGAATATGCTCAATACAAAACAGAAGATACAGGATTCTGTCACAGAAGATATACTTGTCCAGCAGTGCGTGAATGCAATAGATGAGTATGCAAGAGCTGCAAATCTCCTGGTAAAGAGGCTTCGCGAATGGTATTCATTCTATTTCCCTGAGATCTCAAAAAAGATTGAGGACAATGATACTTTTGTCAAGCTCATCCTTAAGAATTCAAAAAAAGAGATGATGAAAGAGATGAAGCTTGTTTTTTCGATGGGAAAGGACATCCCGGAAAAGGACAGGATCGGCATGATGGACCTTGCAAAACAGGTCAGTTCGATATATGGGTCAAAAGAAGAGGCAGAAATATATCTTGAAAAGATGATGAAGGATAATTATCCTAATCTCACTGCAATTGCAGGTGCTCAGATCGGTGCAAAACTCATCTCTTTTGCAGGATCAATCAAGAGGCTTGTCATGTTTCCTGCTTCAACAGTGCAGCTGCTTGGTGCTGAGAAAGCACTTTTCAGGCATATGGTGAACAGGCGCTGTCTTCCTCCAAAGTATGGAGTCATCCATGAGCACCCTTTTATCCAGAAAGCTCCCAAATCAATACATGGCAAAGTTGCAAGAGTCCTTGCTGACAAGATATCGCTTGCAGTAAAGATAGACTACTTCAAAGGAGAATTTAGAGGAGATGCTCTGAGAAAAGAAGTGGAAGAGAGGATTGTTGAGATGAACAGGCAGCTGGTGTCAGCCAAAGACAAAAAGTACAAAGAAGAAAAAAAAGACTACAAGAAAAGTGATTTTCATGGAAAAAATAAGAATAGAAACAGATGATGCACCTAAGGCAGTAGGTCCTTATTCACAGGGGATTGCTGCAGGAAACATGGTATTTGTATCAGGACAGTTAGGCATAGACAAAGACACAGGGAAATTGGTTGAAGGAGGGATAGTTCCTGAGACAAAGACGACCCTGGAAAATATGAAGGCAATCCTAGCTAAGGAAGGACTCACATTAAATGACGTGGTCAAGACAACTGTCTTTGTATCAGATCTTGCAGAATATCCTGAGATGAATAAAGTGTATGCAGAATATTTTGAAGGGAGCGTTTTTCCTGCAAGGGAGACTGTCCAGGCAAAGATTGTCCTTGGCGCAAAAGTTGAGATATCATGCATTGCAGTGAAGAAGTAAAAAAGAAAATAAAAAAAGAATTTTAGGATCAACAATGAAAAACACAATCCAATTTTTCAATGAAGTGAACAGGTTGAAATCACTCAAGAGAAAAGGCTGGGTAGATAAGGATGTGAAAGACTCAGAATCAGTTGCTGAACATTCATACAGGATGGCTGTTATGGCAGTGTTTTTGACTCCGGAAAATCTTGACAGAGAGAAGATAATCAGGATGGCTCTTGTGCATGATCTGGGAGAGATAGACAATGGCGATATCACACCGCATGATGGTGTGAGTGATGATATCAAGCATGCCGGAGAAAAAAAAGGTATTGAAAGGTTGGCATCATATATGGATGAAAAAAATTCAGCAGATTTGATCTCGCTCTGGGAAGAATATAATGAGAAAAAGACAAGCGAAGCATTGTTTGTAAAGGACCTTGACATCCTTGAGATGATGCTTCAGGCAGATGAATATGAAAAAGAGCAGAAAGATAATATCAATCAGGAAAGATGGGATTTTTGGGAGTATTCAGATGAGAGGCTAAAGCATCCTAAGATAAGAGAGATATTTGAAGAATTAAAAAAGCAAAGGAACGTAATGAAGGGATAGGTTATGGAATTATACAAACAGAATTTTTCAGGGATATATGCAAAACAGGGTAAGAGATTCACCAGCCTATATACAGAGAACCTTGTGCCAGGTGAAGTGGTATATGGAGAAAGGCTTGTTCGGGACAAAGGCATTGAATACAGGGAATGGGACCCCAAGAGAAGCAAGCTTGCAGCAGCAATACTCAAAGGAGCTGCACAGATTGGACTTGGAGAAGGTGATACTGTCCTTTACTTAGGTTCATCGACAGGGACGACTGTCTCGCATGTATCAGATATTGTGGGAAAGAACGGTTTCATCTATGCACTGGATTTTGCACCCCGTGTGATGCGTGATCTCATATTTGTCGCAGAAAAAAGAAAGAACATCGCACCTATCCTAGCTGATGCAAACCAGCCTTTCAAGTTCATGCATATGGCAACAACAGTAGATTTTCTTTTCCAGGATGTTGCACAGAAGAAACAGGCTGAGATTTTCCTCAAGAACTGCGAGCTGTATCTTAAAGAAGGCGGATTTGCATTCCTTTCTGTAAAATCAAGGAGTGAAGACATCACAAAAAAACCAGCTCAGATATATCAGGATATCCGTCATAAGCTGGAAAAAGAGATGATAGTTGTTGATTTCAGGGTTCTTGATCCGTTCGAGAAGGACCACTGTGCTTTTGTTGTGAAGAAGAAGTGAAGGAATAAAAAAATAAAAAAAATTAATTTTCTTTAGGCTTTTGAGAAGTTTTTTCTTCAGAAGCTTCCTTGGCTTTCTCTTTTTTATCTGTCTTCTTGTCAGCCTTTTTCTTTTTCTTGTCGAACTTCTGCATTGCCTCTTGGACAACTTCTTCATCCCAGCCCTTATCCATCAGCGCTTTAAGGACAAACTTTCGTGTATGGCCTTTTTTCATTGCTTTTTCAATGAACTTATCAAGTTTTTCAAGATCTGTATGAGGCACATGCACATCATGCTCCCTGAGATCCTTGTGGATGTTTTTCCTGATGAACATCTCATATCCTATTGCTCCGAGCACAAAGACAAGGCATACTCCAACCAGATAGACCAGCGGACTGAGAGGTCTTTTATCATCGCCTTCTGGAACTATCTCTTCAGCTTTTGGTTCAGTGACAGGTTCTGGCTTTACCTCAGGTTTTGGGACGGGTGTTGGATTTGCCGGAGGCACCGGTTCTTCAGCAGATTTTTTTACAGCAATTGCAAAATAGCTGAGACCAGGACTTTCTGCTTCATAGAAGAACTTGACATCATCTTCACTTACTAAATTAGTGTCAAGTTCCTTCCACATGCCATTATTGTACCTCAGTAGGACAACATCATCTCTGCCTGCGGTCTTTGAAATGATCCATGCCTTTTCAACAGAGAACCTGATCTTTGCTTCGATGACATTCTCAGGTGCAGCGATGAATTCAAGAAACTGATATACTTCAAGTCCCAATTCACCTGTTTCTGCCGGCTGAGCAGAAAGTTTTGTGAGAGTAAGTTTCTGGGTGTTCTGTGCTTCACTGACCTTGAACTCCATGCTGCTTACCGAAATCAGAGCATTGTTGACATCCATCGTATATGTCTCACCTGGGGCAACATCGTTCCAGAGCCTTATTACACGGGGGGCAACATAACCTTCATCATCCCAGTTAGGTCTTGCTGTCGGTGTAGTTGTTGTCGGTGTAGTTGTTGTCTCTTCTTCCTCTTCCGCTTCTGCCTCTGCCTGTTTTCCGATGAAGAATATCGAATACTCAGTTGTTGTGAAGTAGAACCTTCCATACTGGTTGTTGTTCCTGAACACATTATCAACATAGGCAGCAGCCCCAACATCAGAGACTGTTCCGCTTCCGTGATCTGCATACACATGCATGTTTGAATATGGTGCTGCAAAGCCAAGGCTTGCAAGCACATCAGCTTCAACAGTGAAATATACCCTGGATGATGCTGGTGTTCCTGCACTGATATTCAGAGTGAATATTGTTGCTGAAAGCTGTGTAGCTGCCGGAGTCGAGTTCACTCTCTGAGGCACAGAGACTATCACCGGCATACTTTCATTTAGGCCGGTAAGAAGTTCAATCACAGTTCCGATAGTTGTTCCTGAAAGATCTGCCTCTCCGTATGCATCAGATGTGGTGCTTTCTTCTATCACAGTATTGTTTATCATGACATATACAGTTGAAGTTGCACTGTATCCATAGTAATCAGTTGCAGCAGCAGAAATGCTGTAATTTCCATCAGTAGCAGCAAAAGTGTCAAGTGTGAAGGTGTAAGGAGACACGCTGTCTGTTACTGTCTTGAATGCACTTCCCCCGACTCTTGTCACTGTGAAGACTACATTTGCAACACCTATACCTGCATCAGTCGCTGTTGCTGTGACTGTTGCTGTTGAATTGATTGTTGTTCCGTCACCAGGTCCTGTGACTGAAACACTAGGTGCAGCGGCATCAACAAAATACGTGTAATTCCGGATGATCAAATCTACTGAATTGTTTGCATATACCTGCAGATCAAAATCATCAGAATCAACAGTGATTGTTGTTGTATTGGCAGTGATGACTCCGCTTGTTGTGCCATTATACCAACCATTGACACCATCACCTGATATATACACTATTACCTCTGTGTTATTCTCAAGCATTGTAGCATTTGCTTTTGTAACTGATATTGTCGGGTCGCTTGTATTGACAACAATTGTTGCTGTTGCATCCTGCCTCAGGTTTCCTGCTGTATCAGTGATGTTCAATGTTATGGTATAGTTGCCGTTTGTACCTGGAGCTGTCAGTGTTCCTGAATACCTGCCATTGGCATAGGTCAAAGTCCCTGTTGTACCGTTCAGGAGATATGCAGCAGTTGATGCAAGGCCTGATAATGCATCTGATGATGAAACATCAATTGCAAAACCTGCGCCTGCATATGTCTTTGTCGTTCCTAATTTTACTGCAGGAACAGTTGGTGCAACATCGTCATAATAGAACCTTTTCTGCTTCTCATTCTCAACATTTCCTGCATTGTCGATTGACCTGTAATAGATTATCTTATCATCCAGGCTAAAATCGACTACAAATGCTCCGGCAACAGTTGTCCACTGGCCATTTGATACATTTCTCCATTCAGTATGGTTGATGCCTGATTCTTCATCTGTTGTTGTGAAATTGACCAGCACAGGCCCGTTCACATAGCTTGATTCTGCAGCTGTGACATTGAAAGTCATTGCGGTTGTAGGCTTTGTTGTGTCGACCCTGATCTGCCATGTCGCATTTCCTGCATTACCGGCAGAATCTGTACATATGACCTGCCATGAATAGCTTGATCCGCTTGCAAGGCTTGCGCCGAGCGCATATACTTCTTTCATTGTGTTGTTGTTGACAGTGTGTGTGAAACCTACTGAATTTATTGTCAGCACGCATGTGGCACTGGCTGAAAGCGCATCGACATATGAATAGTTAAGCCGTGGTGTCGCAACTCTCTGCCAGGAATTATTTGCAGGCGATGAAAGCGTGACTGTCGGTGCAGCCTTATCAAGCAGGGCATATATTGTGTGTGTTGATTCTGGATTTCCTACGCTGTCGACTGAAAAATAAGTCACTGTATGGTTTCCTTCTGTTGTTATCTCAATTGTTGATCCTTGGGACCAGCTGCCATCAATGCTGTAATTTGTATAGCTTACCCCAGAATGATTGTCTGATGATGTCAGTGTTATGTTAAAATTTGCAGCCTGCCAACCTGCTGGGTTATCATCTGATGTTACTGGTGCTGTTGCATCTCTTGCAGCATATACTGCTGCAGTGGTCTCAATATTTCCTGCATTGTCAACTGCATAATAGCTTATTGTATGATTGCCGGAATCATTTATCTGCACATATGTGATGCATGGAGATGAAGGTCCGCAAGACACATTGACCCATGAGTCTGAATTGATCCTGTAGAGCATGCTTTCAACTTTTGAATCTGCATCAGTTGCATTCAGTGTTACATTGAAATTTGCCACTTGCCATCCAGCTGGAGCAGTAACTTCAGTTGACGGAGTCACTTTATCAAGAAGTGCATAGACTGTGTTTGTGCTTTCCTGGTTTCCTGCATTGTCGACAGTGTAATACTGTATTGTAACATTTCCTGTTGTTGATATTGCTATAGTTGTTCCTGTTGTCCATGTACTTCCGCCATCTGTGCTGTAGTTTGTGTATGACACTCCGGAAAGCGATCCATCACTTGGTGAAAGGGTTATAGTGAAATCACTATTCTGCCATCCGGCCGGGCTGTCATCTGTTGTTGAAGGTTTTGCAAGATCAAGTGCTGCATAAATAGTATGTGCACTTTCAGGATTTCCTGCATTGTCAACAGCAAAATAAGTCACAGTGTGATTGCCTGAAACAGATATGTTTATTATCTGTCCCTGGAACCAGTTTCCGTCAACACTGTAATTCACATAGGCAACACCTGTTGTTGCATCTGTAGCATTCAGAGTGATATTATAGATTGAGTTCACCCAACCTGCACTGTAATCATCTGTTGTTGAAGGAGCAGTGTTATCTACACTGACATTGACATATTCTGTCGCGTTCTGATTGCTTGCTAGATCTGTTGCTTCGATATGAAAACTGTGATTGCCATCAGATAGACCGGTCGTGTCGTAATTCAACACATAGAAACCATCTGTCAATGTCATCTGCTGCTTGTTGCTTGTGTTCTCATCAAAATAAACATAGACTCCGCCTGTATCCATATTTGAATCTGTGACAGTTGTATTGACAAGGATTGTTGACCTGACTAATCCAAGAGGTGTCGGATTGGTCAATGTTACTGAAGGGTTGCCATTGTCAACTGTGATGTTGTATGATTCTGAATCCATCTCGCCATTTGTATCATTTGCCCAAACATATAACATATAGTTCTGACCATTGATCCAGAGCCCGTCTGTTCCAATATTATTTTGAACATCTGTAAACCCAAGAACAATATTTGCATTTCCTGTTCCAATGGTTATATTCGAAGTGCTTCCAGATACATTTGATGTTAGTTTTACAAACCCGCTGGAATTATCTGCTGCGAGTGCAGAGAACTGCTGATTTATCTGTGCTGATACATTTGCTGCATCCAGAGCAGTACTTGTTGGAGTGAATGTAACCTGTACCAAATCTCCATTCACATAAACATCAAAGGTATCATTAGCAGCAATAGCATTACTTCCGGAATCATTCTGGTTCTGCGTGAAGCCAAGCACAGTGTTAGCAGTCCCACCACCAATAGTGATATTTGATGCAATTCCTGATTCATTGGACAACAGGCTGACCTGTCCGCCATTATCAGAGGCAAATTCAGGGAAGGTCTGTGCATTGATCTGGGTAGATACATTAGCCGCACTCAAGGATTCACCCAGATTAGTAAAAGTGACAGTGTACTGCGCATTGTCTATCCAAAGAGTGAATGTCTTGTTGTTTGTTATTGCATCGCTACCGCTGTCATTCTGGTTCTGTGTGAATCCAAGTACTGTATTTGCTGTTCCTCCGCCAATAGTTATATTTGATGCAATTCCTGATTCATTAGACAACAGGCTGACCTGTCCTCCATTATCAAAGGCGAATTCAGGGAAAGTCTGTGCATTAATTTGAGTAGATACATTTGCAGCGCTCAGCGATTCGCCCAGGTTTTCAAAGGTCACAGTGTACTGCACACTGTCTACCCAAAGTGTGAATGTCTTGTTATTTGAGATTCCGGCTGTTCCGCTGTCATTCTGGTTCTGCGTGAAACCAAGCACGCTGTTGGCAGATCCTGCACCAATAGTGATATTAGATGCAATTCCAGATTCATTTGATAGCAGCCTGACCTGGCCTCCGTTATCAGAAGCGAATTCAGGGAATGTCTGTGCATTGATCTGAGTGGATACATTAGCAGCGCTCAGAGATTCGCCAAGGTTTTCAAAAATGACAATGTACTGCACACTGTCCACCCATAGGCTGAAGGTCTTATTTCCAGAGACTGCATCGCTACCGCTGTCATTCTGGTTTTGTGTGAACCCAAGTACTGTATTTGCTGTTCCTCCGCCGATAGTGATATTGGAAATAATTCCAGATTCATTTGATAGCAGCCTGACCTGCCCGCCGTTATCAGAAGCGAATTCAGGGAAGGTCTGTGCATTGATCTGGGCAGAGACATTGGCAGCACTCAATGCTTCGCCAAGGTTTTCAAAAGTAACAGTGTACTGCACATTGTCTATCCAGAGGGTGAATGTCTTGTTGTTGGTCACTGCAGCTGTGCCAAGATATTCATTGCTAGTGAACCCAAGTACTGTATTTGCTGTTCCTGAACCAATTGTTATATTAGATATCATTCCAGTCTCATTGGACAGAAGCTTAATTTTTCCGCTGCTGTCAGAAGCAAACTCAGCAAAAGTCTGTGCATTGATCTGTGCAGATACATTGGCTGCACTCAGAGATTCACCGAGGTTTTCAAAAGTCACAGTATACTGCACACTGTCTACCCAAAGCGTGAATGTCTTGTTGTTAGGGATCACATCAACACCATTGTATATGCTGTCTGTTGTAAATCCTAATTCTTCCATCAAACTGCCGTCTCCAATCGTAATCTGGGAAGATGCACCAGCTGTCTGGGATATCAGAGTGACGTTTCCTGATGAAACCTCTGCAAATATTCCGCTTATGTTTGCATTGATAGCAGAAGCCATTTCAGCACCGGTATAATTGCCATCACCCATTGTAAAGTTCTGATAAGCTCCTCCGTCAACACTAACATTGAAAACATTCTGTGATGAATTCACAGTGAAATTTTCAGTGTTTGTTCCTGTTATTGTTGCATTTGTAGCAGCTACTGTGTCGTAGAAGACAAAGGTTTCGGTCTTAGTCCCTGTGACCGTCGCATTTGTTGGATCAGCATCTTCAAAGAACATGAAAGTTTCAGTATTGCTTCCCAGAAGAGTGGCATTTGTAGCAGCGACATCATCAAAGAACATGAAAGTTTCAGTATTGCCTCCAAGCAAGGTTGCATTGGTAGCGGCTACATCGTCAAAGAATGTGAATGTTTCAGTATTGCTTCCCAGTAATGTAGCGTTCGTCGCAGCGACATCATCAGAGAATGTGAAAGTCTCAGTATTTGCACCCAACAGAGTTGCATTCGTCGCAGCGACAGCAGAAAAGAACATGAATGTTTCCTGCTCTGTACCTGTCAATGTTGCAGCCACATTTGATACTGTTGTTGTGTCATAGTCATACGGCGAATTGAATGTAGTGTTCTGTCCGCTGTTTATTTTATACCACACATAGTCAATTAAAGTTGAAACAATAGAGAAATTAAGTATTGTCCCAGATTGGAGGAATGTGACTGTACTTGGTGATAACAACAATATCTGCGGCCGTTCAGTAGGTGTTCCGGAAATGCTGCCATTCTGTCCATAGTTGCCGTCATCATCAAATGCTGAAACCCTGTAATAATATATCTGGTCATTTGTAAGCCCCGTATCATAATAATAGTATGTTGTACTAGATAGATTTGCTTCAAGAGTAAAGGTTGCATTGTCTGAACTTACATAGATGACATAGCCTGCTTCATCAGAATATGATGAACTGTCTGAATTCAGTGTGACTGCACTCCATGTTATATTATTTGTCTGATTATTTGATGTGACTGTAAATCCTGACACCTGTGCAGGCCCGAGGTCATCGAGAGGGGTTCCGCTGCCTGTTGCATTAGCTGCAAAATTAGGAACTTCATCGTAGGTTGAGATCAGGTATGTATATTCTGTCCCGTCTGTCACTGAATTATCAATGATAGATACATTTGTCTTTGGTGAGACATTCATATAGAATGCTCCATTCCTATAGACGTGATAGCCTGTGGCGTCACTTGTTCCGGAAGCAGTCCATGTGATATTTACTTTTCCTTCAGCTGTGGTTACATCTGTTACAGTGACTCCTGTTGCAGGATCAGGTGCAAGATTATCAGTGCTGGTTCCTGTTGTCGATACATTTGCAGCATAGTTGCCTGCTGCATCATATGCTGAGACATTGTAATGATAGGTTGTGCCATCAGTGACAGAATCTATGATTGAGACATTTGTCCTGCTGTCAAGGTCAAATCTTAAGACATCATCTCTATATACAAGGTAGCCTGTGCAGTCAGAGCTGACTGAAGCAGTGAATGAGATATTGATAAGTCCTTCATTGCCACCAACATTTGCTGCAGAAAGTCCGGTAACTGCAGTAGGTGCAGAAGAATCCGTCACAGTCACACTTGAATCTGTTGATGCACTTCCTTCATTTGCAGTATCCATTGCAGAGACAGCATAAAAATATTCTGCTCCATCAGCTGTTACTGAGTCAGTATAATTTGTTGTTGTGGAGTTGCCGATATTTGTTCCTGTATTTTCAGCGTCTGCTGAAGTTGAACGATAAATGAGGTATTTTGTAACAATTATATTATCGGTTGCAGCAGACCATGTAATATTGACAGCACCAGCAGAAAATTCTTGTGCATTGATTGTTGCAGGAGCAGAGGGTGCTGATGCATCTGTGACAGATAGATTTTTTGTAGGTGTTGTTGGCATTGCACCATAAATGGGAGCATTTCCTTCATCTGCAATCTCGCTTCCCACATAGTAATACAGATAGTCTTTATAATATGTTGTTGGCTCTTCTGCTGGAAGACCATAACTTATGACTGCCTGATCACCTGTATTGTTTATGCAGTTTGTTTCATACATGAGCGCCAGATCAAGATATTGACCTGATGAAGAGGTGGTCCTGTTTGCTGCCACAGTATTTCCATAGGAATCTTTAATATAAACAGTCAACCCAGCTGGCGCTAGTTCACCATTGATTAGGACATATCCACTATAGGTCTTTGGTGCAGCCATGTCTAGGTTCGGGCATGCTGCAATCACTGAATTTGCAGTCACTAAAAGCATCAATAGTAATATATATAATGTAAATTTATCTGTTCTCATTTTGCACCCCTCTTTTTAAAATAAACAAATATAATTAAAATAACAGCAAATAAAATTAAAATTATGAATATAAGATTTGTCTTAGTCTCTTCTTCCTCTGCCACGACTTTGGAAGTATCTTCTACAATTGGAGCGTTTTCTGTCTGTTCAGATTTTTTTTCATTTTTCTCATCTATTGGTGCCTCATCAATTGCTTCAGTCAAAGGTTTATCTTCAATAGTAATTTTACTATCAGATGATTCCTGTGTTTCTGGTACAGGAATGATTTCTGCTTCTTTATGTGTTTCAGAAATCTGGCCATTTCCTGATGTGACTTCATTTTGTACATCGCCTTCATTTTCTCCTAAAGATAAATCAACCCTGATTTCAGCTCCCTGCGGTCCAACAGGATAACTTACAACAAACTGTGAATCTACATAAAAATATAACATTGTTCCTGAAACGAGCCCTTCCCTTTCATCAGAATCTGGGTCATCCCACGGAACAACTATTGTATATCTACCATCATCTGTTGTTATGGTTGAAGCTAAGATGACATCTGTAACATCCTTTATAGTTACTTCAACATTATCCATTAAATTTCCTGCAGAATCTTTTACATATCCCCAATAACCTGAAGGGAGCGTAGGTATGCCAAGAACTGCAGAGATGCTTAACAGACCAATTAAAAAAATAATTAGGCGTTTCATTTTAAGGTAATGTAAGTGCTGTATTGGAGCTCACCTTATACCAATAGCCTTTTCCATGAGTAAAATTCTGGATGTAGCTTGAAACGCCGTTTGTATATGTAGCTGGATTGAACCATTTCCAACCACCTGAGGCAGTATATTCCCAGATTATATCCAAGTCATCTACAATTGGCTGGATTGTATCATTTACATTCAATCCATCTTCAGTAGCAGGGTATCCTACCAAATTCCACCCACTTGTGAGGCTAAGAACTCCGCCAGCGTGTGATTCGCCGCTGACAGTCAATGGAGCAGGTGAATTCATCTGAGCCCAATAACCAAGGCTAATATTCATTTCACCTATCTGGTCTGTTCCAGAGGTACTAAACATCTTCCATCCGCCTGCCGGAGAATATTCCCATATCCTTGTAAGATTCTCATATATGTCAGCATAGACTGATGCAGGTGAAAGGTTAGTCGGAACCCTTGACAAAGAGATCAGGTTCCAGCCTTCAGCCTGTGTTATGTTTGTTCCTGCAGCAGAGACAGTCGCTGTCACTGAATCATGCAGCATCTCTCCTATATATACTTCAGTCTTATAGCTGCCTGATTGGTTGAATCCTGTCTCATTTGTCCAGGATTGGCTTGTGCTTGCACCGTTTCCTCCAAGGGTCAATGGATAATCAGCTGTCGCAACAAGAGCGTTGTTATAATAAAACTTCATATTGATATTATTCGCAGTTGTCCCGCCTATATTTGTTATCTGGTAGTCGAGAGTCTCGAGAGTAGGTATAAATATGCTTGGGGGCAAAGTGTAATCGACTGTGAGGCGTGCCACTGATGATACCGTTACTTGAGTCTCATCATCTGTTGTCCACGATGTTGTGCCGTCACTTGATACTAAATAGCTAACATCATAGGAATTTGGTGTGTCACCAGTGATGCTCCATTTTGCTGTGCCTGAACCAGAATCAGCAAGGCTTGAACTCATTGTCTGTGTGCTTGATATTGTAAGTCCTGTTGGAGGATTTGCATTAGGTGTTATCTGTATGCTGCTGACTGTTCCACCTGTTGCAGTGCATTTTATCTCTATCTCTTTGCTTGAGAACTGCGGCACAGAGAGCGTTGTGCTGGACACCTGCTGGCAGGAGAGGGTTGCAGCATATGCTGTGCTGATCATCAAGATGATCACGAAAATCGGAATAATTATTTTTTTCATTTTTTCACCTCAACTCACAACATAGTCAATATTATCGATCGAATCTATTATTGACTCTGAACCGTCATAGTAATAAGATGTATATCTTATTCTAAGTCTTTGTGCTGCCTCCGCATCTATATGATTAAGGCTTGTGGTCATATTTAGCTCATCCTCCGAACATTTTGGATCAGGAAATAAGAATGCTGTGGAATTTACTGCAAAACTGCTTCCATTCCAGTATTCGAAAAAATACTCCCAGCCACCTGTTTCATTTACCTCAAATGATAAGGTATAATCCACAGGGTCCAGACACGTAGGTGCGCCTAGATCGCAACCGCCTTCAGTGCTATTAATCTGGATTTTCCATCCTTCATATTCTCCTGTGCCTAGATTTGAGCCTCCGCATAATGGTGAACTGCCGAAGTCATCAAGTTGCAGTGTGAACGTGATATTTTCAGCATTATTATCTATATAGCTTGATACAAGGATATCCATTTCAGGATCCAATCCTTCACCGGGTCCGTTTTCACCAAATGTGACCCACCATTCCAGATAATCAGGGCCGATCTGGTCCTCTGCAGTTATGATATACGTCCCATTAGAAAAGGTATAGCAGCTTGCCGAGGCATAGTCCTGGACATAGGTGTTTCCTGAATTGTCAAAGAGCCCTACTTCTGTTCCGTTTACACTGACAGATACTTCTGTACTTCCCAATTCTACCATGACATAGTAGCATCCTTCCTGAAGATTCATTCCCATATTTCCGGAGAAGCCTTCGAAATCTGCCATTGCCATGTATCCTTCAATTGATGAATTGCTGTCAATCCATAAGTTCTTAATTTCTCTGCCATCAAACCCTCCATGTGTGAAATTGAAATCACAGAAACCTGATGGATTCCAGCTGTCAGGAGGGAACCAGACACATGATACATTAGTATCTCCTTCAGTCATGAATGCAAGTGATGAGTCGCATGCATTCTGGTCGCCGCATGCCTTGCAGTCGCTCTCACAATTGAAAGGAAGCTGACACCATCCGCCGTCAGGACTATAAGGATCATATTCCCACTGGCAGTTGCCGGCGCCTGAGCATGCTGTTGTATTGTGGCATCCCCAGCAGCTTGTGGAATCGCATATCTCTTCAAAGTAGCAGAAATTTCCTATATCATCAGTTCCGACTTTACAGCCGGCACCTTCACATTCGCTGCTTGGAGAACCTGAGACATCACAAGCCCAGCAATTGAACTCATTGCAGCTCTGGCCGCAATATCCCGGATTGAACCATGAGCAGAAGTCACAGAACTGTTCAGTTGTCTGCACACCCCACTGGTTGCACCATTCTCCTTCCGGATACGCACCATCACAGGTGTTAGGGGTGCAGGATGTTCCTCCGCAGTCATCAGGGCAGTGATAATTTTCATCTCCGGTGCAGTCTCCGTCACCACATATGTCTGAGACTCCGCCGCAATCCTCGTAGCAGTTATCTTCTTCCAGTTTACATATGCCGTCGCCACAGAATCCACCTGATATGACAAGAGCTGATTCAAGATCCTCATCGATCTTGCCGTCAAGGTCATCGTCCTTGTTATTGTTCTCTTCTTCATCTATCAGACCATCGTTATCATTGTCAACCCTGTCACCAGCTGTTGCATATGTTGTTACAGTGTATTCTTTTTTCAGTGTATAACCGAT
Organism: Nanobdellota archaeon; assembly: GCA_018815145.1. Classification (GTDB taxonomy): domain Archaea; phylum Nanobdellota; class Nanobdellia; order Woesearchaeales; family GW2011-AR15; genus WJJD01. The sequence continues at coordinate 14,946 of JAHIYL010000074.1, forward strand.
AGTAGAATTCACACCAGGGATACCTGAGACATTTGCATATCCTGAACTGTTCCATGTATTCTTGTCTGCTGTAACCTTTATCATAAGGGTGTTTGTTGCCTCCTCAAAACCGGCATAAAGCTGGTTGAAGGTCACGTTTATCTTCTGTCCTGGAGTGGCATTGGCAAATTTAATCGTCTTTCCGCTCAATGCAACTGCCTCTACACTCATGTTTGAGAATGTACTGTCAAAGTCGTTTGTGATATTCACAACAAGATTCAGCCTGGTTTCAGAGTCCAGATTCGTGCTCCTTGTGATGTTGAAAAAAGTCTTGGTGAGCTTGCCAGCGACATCAAATTTGTAGAAAGTCATGTTGATATCAATATTTTGGTCAAAGTTCAATGCATCTGTCTTCATGAATGAATTCCCTGAATAAATTTCGATAGGGTATTTTGCTTTTGGGACAGACATTGCAAACTGGCCGCCGGCATCAGTTGTAGCCTCTTTCTTGCCAAGTATTACTGTTGCCCCTGAAAGTCCCTGTCCTGTCTTATTAAGGATGGTTCCTGTCACATTGACAAGATCAAGGGTCACTTCTATAGGTGAGATAAGCATGGCGCTTGCCTGGCCGATATTCTCAGGATTTATCTCCAGCCTGAATATTGGGATTCCCAGCCAGTAGCTTCCGGGTTCTCTTGGTGTCAGAATCTTGAAGTCTGCTTCACTTACATTCTCGTCGACATCTGAAAGGAATACTCCTCCTTCAATGAACCAGTCTTTCATCTTTTCCATATTGTCTGTTAGGAAGAATGCTCCGACCTGTACTTTGTACTGCTCAGCATTGTCTGATGTGACATGGACAGATATCTGTTCATTGGTCTTTGCAGTAGCAGGAGCGCTTATCGTTGCTGCATCAGAATCACTTACAACAAATAAGAGTTCCTGATGGGTATATTTGTTTCCGAGATTGTCCTGGATGACTATATATATATCAGCCATACCATTTCCGATAGGTACAAGTACAGATTCATTCTCTTCGCTTGGTGCAGTTGCATTCAATGTATAGGATATTTGTGCCCAACCATTCTCATCCAAGGCAACAGTCGATTCACCAAGATCATATATGAAGAGGTCGCTTGAGCCCAATTCATCAAATGATTCCAGTATCTGATCCATGGCAATGATTGTTCCATTTATAGGATTGTTGTCATCATCCAGTGCAGTGATGTTTATCATAACCGTGTCTCCTATGCTGTATTTGAGTTCACTTATTGCATCGATAGTGCCTGAACTTATGGTGAAATCAGCAAAGAACCCGAACTGATCATCGTCTTTTGGACCCATCATAGGACCATCCATATCTTCCCCAAATTCAAACATAGGGAATATGTCCATCATGTACATGCCAGATGGCAGTGGGCAGAGTTCAATTATTGCCTTTCCGTCAAGGTCAGTCGTCTCTTCAAGGAAATTATTGTTTGACATGCCACCATCCATCCCTCCTCCGTACATCCAATCCTGATTTGCATCAAGGACAGTGCAATCTGTTCCTCCAAGAGAATACACAGGATAAGGATAATCATCCTTGTCGTGGAAAAGGTTGAGATTGAGTTTCTGGGAGTCCGGCAATCCAAGCCTGTCCTTTGTAGTTATTGAGACCTTTATGTTCTCATCCTCATCAAAACGTGTCTTCATGTCTACATCAAGTCCTTTTGCACCAACATCAATGAAATATGCAATATCCTGCACAATTATCTCTTGATCCACATCACATGTTGCAGTCCCCTGGATGAGATATTCACCGGGAAGTGAAGGGGCTATATATGAGAACGATGCGGTTCCATTTTGATCTGTTGTCTCATTTATGCTGATCTGTTTTACAAGCTGATAGTCTTTGGCACTGTATATCTCGCTGAAGAGAATATTGCAGTCAACAATAGGTGTTGCATTCAAGAATTGTGTCTTTAGCCAGACAGACTGAGTTGATTTTGCAGCAACATTGCTTTCTCTTTTTGATATTGCTACATGGAATTGTTCCACATAGACAAAAACTTTCTCTTCTGTCTCTTCTGCTTCGTCATCTATGTAGCTGAATACAAGATCATATTTTTTGCCTGCTTCAAGACCAAGAATAGTTGGATGTAGATTGAATGATGCATCACCTGGTTGTGACATCGGACCATCCATATCTTCGCCACCTCCACCCATATTCATATAAGAACACCATCCCTGATCATTGAATGAACAACCTTTATCTGAATTATCACTGCATTCTGTTTCGTTATCACCAAAATCACTGCAGAATTGCAGTAGGCTATCACATTCGCTTCCAGTCCATGCACAGTCATCTGTATTTGCATTGCATTGATCAACATCCATTGAAGCACAGTCTTTTGGAATCATTGAGCTTGGCCATTCATTTGTCTGCACATTTATTACAGGATCTAATCCAGAATAAGTGAAGGTTTCGAGATCCCTTATACCCTTTAGTGTGACAGTCTTATTTGCCAGCGGACCAAACCAAGTATGTTGATCACACCAATCAGCAGTGCAGAAAGGATCGTCTCCTTCTCCGAACAAGGCAATATTTACAGTGAAATTTACGCCCGGGATTATTGAATTTCCAGATGACATGAAAGCATTAAGTTCAACACCGCTGCCTATTGTGAAATCTTCATAGAGGTATTCCATGAAACCATCTCTTTGTATCTCAATTTCCATTGTGAAATATCCATTGCCAAAAGGTGTTGTGAAATTTGTCTCGTATGTTCCTCCATTGTCAACCAGCACCTGATTGTATTGCTTGCTTCCAGGTCCCCATATGTTCTTTAATGTTGCCCCTTGTACATTAGTAACTTGCAGTGTATAAGATTGACCGGCAAAATATGCATCTGGAGCGCTTCCTGTGGAATCGACAATTGAAACAGCAGGTTTTGAGCTGTTTGAGAGCCGGAACCATGCCCATCCTTCTGATGTCTGGCCATTTGAGAGGTTCATCTCAAGCACAAGCTCAAACTCATATGCTTTGTCAAGAGCAAGAGCAGTCTGGTTGCCCATCATCTCAATGAGTGCCTCACCACTATCAACAGTGAATACTGGGTCCATGAGCCCGAAATCTGAGAGAGATACATCTGTTGGCTGCCAGAAACCCGGTTCATGCTTCTGGATCCTCTTAACAGTCACATTTCCGCTGTAATCAAGCGGAGCCCATGTCTCTATATTTCGTGCACGTACATTTATCTGGATTGTGTCTGTGATGCCATATTCCCATTCTTCAGGATACGCATCAACCTGAAAACTCCTGAGGTTGAAATCAAACCACACTGGCTGGCCGCCGACATTTATCCTTCCATTATATCCTCCGCTGGGTAGGCCGGTTTCACTGAGGTCTATTGTGAATGTCAGCCGGCCGTTTGCATCAGTCACATTCCCATTGGTAAAATTGGCTCCATTAACGTTTGTTATGTAGCTAACAGGTTCCTGATCCCATGATTCTGAGCGCTGGTTGAACTCTGATAATTGTGCTGCAACTCCTGAAACAGGTACTCCGTTATCCCTGACATCGATTGTGAGAGAGTAGGTATCAGAAGAAGCATAATCCCACTTATTCTGGTTCCAGAACAATTCGAGATTGTCATTGCCGCGGACAAAGAAGTCAAAGGGGACTATTCTGGATGCTGTGGACTTATTCACTTCAATCTCGCCATGATAGTTCCCTGTCAGGAAAGCGCTGGTTGTCGTTATTGTAGCATATTGGTTAGGGCTTGTCCAATCGATGTTGACTCCTGCCATATCCTGTCCGAAAGGATCACGGATAAGGATCTTGGTCACATTGTCAGGGCTCTCTTTCATCCAGTTCTGTGTGATATCATATATATCAAGGTTGATTGTCACAGTCTCTCCGCTGGAATATTCCCATTTGTCTGTCCATCCCCACATCTCATACTGGTCAGGAAATATGTCTATGAAAAAAAATGATTTTGGCGGCTGGCTGGATTGGTCCAATAGGATTAGCTCCACATCATGCGGGCCATTCCCAAGTCCAAGTCCCCCCTCTCCTGTTCCAAGATCAAGGTCAAAACTGAACTCTTGCTCTGAACCGGTTGATGTTCCCAGATTGATTGTCTGCTTGACATTGTTGAAGAGATTCTTGATATTGAGCTGCAGACTGTTGCCAGAGTCAGCAGTGACATTGAATGTAAAATTATTTGAGCCGGTCAGTACAAACCTGTTGCTGTCAAACGGCCAGTCTACCTGGAATCCTGCCTGGACAACTTCAATCTGTTCTGCATTAGGGAAAGCGTCCCATTTTGTTGCTCCAAAGGAATACATGAAAAATCCAGGATAATTGAAAGTGTGCATCCTTTCGTTGTATCCTGAACCCAGCTCTTCTTTATTTAATACAGTCTGGGTGAACGGATCAATGATCCAGAAAATTGTGCTTGATGCTGAAGATATATTGAATTGCACCTCTACTCCTACTCCTGCAGTTGATGGAGCAAGTATTGTTGTATCTTTTTTCCTGATGTCAAACCAGGTGTTCCAATAGTATAGGTTAGATCCGTCTTCAATCCTTATATTTGCTTCATAGAATCCATTTTCAAGGCCTGTAATGTCAAATGCAGCATCTGCACCGCTTCCGATAGTGCTTCCGTTGCCTGTGTAAGTGAATGTATTATAATTTTTGTATCCTTCAAGTATGTAGTCAGGGCTTGAGAGGCCTGTCGTGTTTATCACTATTGTGATATTGTCATTTCCCGGAGTATATTCTGGATTCACAAAAACTGTGAATTCATTTGATACCCTGAAATATAATGAGTTCTCATACTCTGCATTTTCAGATAAATCAAAGTACATCAAATAATCTCCTGTATCAAGAGACAGGGATGTCAGATCAATGGTCTCTGTACTGCTTCCATTGGCATCAAAAGCCTGGCCAACCCATGTTACTGCACCGGTCCAGAGGTTCTCGATGTATGTGATGTTTGCAGCAGAATCTGCAAGATTGAACCCATTTGCTCCGTTGGTGAATACAGTGTAAGAAAAATTGATTGTATCTGTGTCTGCATAGTTTGGGTCAGGTAGCTGTTCCAGATGCATCCATGGAGCCATGACTTCAAACCATAATGTCTCTGTCACGGTTGTGGTGCCCTGTGTTATTACTACCTCAACAAGATATTCGCCAGGTGCAAGGTCATTGTTCAATGTGAGCACACCGCTTGAATATGCATAATCGGTTCCTTGATCAGCATTATTCATGTTCTTGACAGTTGCAGTTACAGTTACGCTTCCGGTGACTGTCAGGTTGAGCTGGATATTTTCATTAGTCTGGAATGCCTCTTTTCCCTCACTGAAAACCAATGAAGTTGTGAAAGGCTTGATCTCAAATTCACCTTCACCGAATCCAACAACAGTATCAGTCACTCCGGCAACCTTAGCTATGGGAGCATATCTGCCTGCATTGAAATTTGAAGCAGAAAGTGTGACTGTTGCAATACCATTTGACGATGTTGTTGCCTGCTTATTGGTAGATACCGGTGCCCATGTATTGAGGTTAAGGAGACCTGTCAGATTGACAGTGACATTGTTTTTAGGTGTATCATTCTGATATGTTACTTTGATATTCACTTCTATGTTGTCAGTTGATGAAAACAGATTGTCCTGGTCATTGATAGTGATAATTACTTTGTCTTCAACTATCCTGAAGCCAAAGCCGGCATATGTTGCATCTGTATCCTTTACAGCCTTCAATTCAGCAAAATATTCTCCGGGCTCAAGACTGGAACCTGGTGTTATTGTCAAAGTTGTCATTCCGATTGAGCTCGTGAGATTGCTTGTGCTTGTTGCTGAGACAAGGTACCCATCCCTTGCCCTTGTCAATCTTGAAAGAGTCACATTAGTATCATTCACAAGACTTCCTGATTTTTCTATCACTACGTCTGCAATTATCTGCTGTCCCGGAGCATACTTTGCATTGTTCCTGACTGTGATGGACCTGAAGTTCAGATTCTTGACTTCAAAGAATCCATCTCCAAGGCCAGTGTTACCGTCTGATGTCTCCACATCAACACCAAAACCATAGAAACCGGATTGTGAAGGCAGTTCATTTAATGTTGATTTCAGGGTGGTGGATCCACGGCCATTAGTTATTGAGAAACTCTTCTCATCAAAGAATTCCCTGTGGATTGTTGCTGTTCCGTTGTATGATGAAGAAAGGACAACAGTCACATTGACAGTTGCTCCTGCTGCAAAAACTTTTTTTTCCTGTCCGCTTGTGTCATATGTCAGTACGTCAACATCGAATGCAGAGATGCCGAACCATCCATCACCTTCAAATGAATCTCCTTTTGTGTTGACCAATGTATATTCTATCCTGTAGATGCCATTTGCCAGCGAGGCAGGTACGATATTATATACGACTCTGCCTGTAGAAGTATCGCTGTATGTTGTATTTTTTACTGCCTGAAGATTTGTATATTCTGTTCCGGTGACCTGGTTGACTATCTTGTCGAATTTCAGGACAAAGCTTGATATATCCACACCATTTCCTGTACCAATATCAAACACATTTATCTCTGCAAGGAATTCAGAACCCTGCTGATGCGCAAATTGAAAAGTGTTATCAAGTGCTTTAACATCAAGCCACGAGAAATAGTTCTGAACAGAGAACCATCTCTGTCTTTGGACAGTGTTCCCGTCTGCTGTCTGGATACTGATCTTTATGACATAATCTGCTTGTGTTGTTGGAACATTGAATGTCAGTGAAGCGCTTGTGCTTGAAAAAGTATTATTTGTCTCACTCTGCAGATTATCATCCTTATCATATACTTCAAGCTCAACAAAAGTGATATTGATATCTGACTCAACAGTTATCTTGCCTAGTTCGCCGGGCTTGAAGATATCCCTGTGGTCATTGAAATTATCTGTGAGTTTAATGTAGATATCAGTATTCATCAGCTCAAAATATTCATGGCCATAACCCTGTTTGCCTGATGATGTGGCTTTCACATCTACATGGTAACCCCCGTCTTCCATTCCTGCTGTGAGAGGCAGTGTCATCTCGGATGAAATGGTAGCATCTGTGCTGTTTGAGATTGCAGGATATACATCATATATCTTTCCGTCCATTTCAAGCTCAACTGAGTAAGCAACTTCATCATTTGACAGCAGATTGCCATTTTCAAGATTCTTGACCGTAATATCAAATTCGACAGTCCCGTCTGAAAGTTTGTAAGGTTTATGCTCAAGCAGGTCTACCTCGACATTGAGGCCAAGGACATCAAAGAATCCTTTTGCTTTCTGTTGGTTGTTAGAGGAATCTTTCATCGTAAATTCCACTTCATAGTCGCCGCTTCTGAGCTGTACCGGTGTGCCGGTCTGGGTGATATTTGTATTTCCCTTGTATAGGCCGGCTGTTGCTTCTGTGAAAGTGACGGTCTTTTTTGTTCCTGTTGGATCAGTTACAACTGCTGTCACTGTTGCATTTGTTATCTTTTGTCCGCTTGAATAACCTTCAACTTCAAAATAGGCAATGCCATTTGGCTTGAAAGTGTCCTTGTAGTTGCCTGCAACATCAGTAATCTTGAATTTCAGATCAAATTTTTTGACACTTACTGTCAGGCTTTTCTTTGAGTCTATAACAATTGTATAGAGACCTACATTCTGAGGAAGGCTTACGGATTTCAATACATTTGATGTTCCGCTGCCGGTTGCGTAGGTAGTACCATTTTCATAATATACTGCATACGAATATGAATCACTTGAAAGTGTTGTTCCGAGATACTTTTTCACTGTGAAATTTAGCTCAGGATTTGCATATGGGACTGCAAGGGAGGATGCAAGGATGGTGTAGCTTGGTAGCTGTGCAGTCTGCAGGACAGTAAACGTGAGGATTGAGTTTGAGGAAGATGTGTTTGCAGTCACATTATATGCACTGCCGGATGCAGTGAGGTTCCCTATGTAGTATTCATAGTAACCTTCAGAATTGGTCATTGTGGTATTCTTGAGGACACCGGCAAAGTATATGGATACATAAGTGTCATTCTGTCCATTATAGCTGTTGTCCATGACATAGCCGAACACTTTTGCAGATTCACCTTCAGAGTATTCAGCTTTGTTCAGGCTCATAATCAAGACTTCTGCACTTGCAGAATAACATATTGCCAAGAGCAGTAATGCTCCGATACAGAATATTTTAGTATTTTTCCCCACTTTTCAACACCTTCCCAAATGTATGATTTTGATGATTTTTAGATAGAAGTATTTATTAAGAAATCTGTCAAATACCCTTCCCTCTTTCAGTAAAAAATTGATTTTACTTTCCCATCCCTGTTTTAACGTCAATAAATCTATATTTCTTTTAATTTGGTTTGTATATAAATCTTTTTGACTATACTAAAGTGACTAATTACTATACTAGATTCCAAAAGCATAAAATTTAAATACTTGTTTTTCTGATATTCAGAATTACTATAAGAAATTATGTAAAATATCTGGTAAATTCAGAAATATTTTCTGATATTCAGAATATTTGTTTCAGTGACTTTTAAAATAATATCAAATAAAAAAAGAGGGTCTGATGTCTGCAAAATGAAAAAGTATCCCAGGATTGTCCAGGTAGATAAGAGAGGACAGATAGTGATACCTAAAGAGATAAGAGATGAGCTCTCCATTGATGAGACTTCTGGTTTTTTTGTATATTCAATATCAGATGAAGGAATACTTCTCAAGAAGATCCAGCCTGATAGTATTTCATATAGTGATCCATTGATACTTAAACTGAAAGAAAAAGCTTCTCAGCTAAAGCTTGAACCAAAAAACGTCGATAAGACGATAGATGAGTACAAAAAGACAAAAAAAGGGAATCTTGAGATAATATGAAAAATAATAGCCTATTGCTTGGAAAGAGAATTGTCTTTTTTATTAGTCTCTTTTTTGTTGTTCTGCTTAATGTTCTTTTTGTATTCAGCGGTGCAGGTGATGCTAATGATACAAATGAAACATTTTGTGCTGCCACAACCAGTGATCCGCTGGCATGGAAGTCATCAGGCCAGGCACATTACAATGATTTTTGGGTGGATACTGTGCATAGTGACGGCACATATTATCCAAACTGCTGCGGAGATGATACGTCAGAATACAGAGAATATCAATACTGTGCAGCCAGCGGAGATGCAACAGACAAAGCCAATTACTGCAGCAGTGGATTGGATACTACCAGCTGCTGTTCAACTGCAAATAATTGTGTCTATGCATATGCATGCTATTCACCCGGAGCATACAAGCTGGACAGTGCTACTATCAACAATGCCTATTGCAATGCAGGACTCTGGGAAGACTGTGATGCATCGGCTTCAAACTGCGACGCATGTATAGGTTCCGGATATTATAACAATAGCGGAGAATCAGTGACTCATGGAGAATACACAGACGGAGCCGGAACAGAATGCTGCGGAGATGATTCAGATGAGTATCTGAGATCTTCCTCATTCCATGCATCAATCGACACACCGACAGGAACAAGCACAGTGTGCTGCAATGCAAATACAGATTGTGTAGCATCTTCAGTATGTGTGACAACAGGATCCACCGGATATGCAGGAGGCCAGGGAACTTTTGATTATTGCTCATCAGGTACGTGGTATGACTGCAATGCAGATGCCCATTGCCTTTCAGGATACACCTGTGTCAGTAATAACTGCATTGATGAGGCATCACCTCAGATCGCTGATGCTACCTATGACAATTCAAGGGAGCCGAATGTATTTGCATACCTTACGGATAATATAGGAGATACTAATACTCTCTATGCCAGTCTGATTGATCAAGACACTCAGACAGTCCAGCAGTCAGCAAGCCAGGTCCTGACTGCAAATCAGGAAGCTGATCTGGTAGGCACCTGTACAGTAGTGTTTGCAAAAGCAGCAGGAGATAGGATTATCCTGCTTGACTGCGGAGACATCGCTGATCAGGTGCTTAATGGATTCGGTGCCCTTTTCCAGAATCATCGGCTCGGCAATCTAAGCTTTTACCACATAAATGGGGCACCTGTCCAGAATGGTGATCAGGTTACAATAACAATTGATCCCGGCCTTGCACAGGCAATTACAGCAGAATCCACTGTGGGCATTTATGACCAGTCTGCACCGACAGGATATGCAGGGCTTTCTCTGACTGCAATGTTTGCAGCCCTTCCGGCAGGCAATTATTATTATCAGGTTTGGGCAGAAGATTCAGCTAGTAACCAGCTAGGGGGCACAGTGCTTCTTGGACCTTTCTATTGCACAGGCACAACATGCAATAATCAGGAGGACAACAGCGCTCCGGATCTGCCAATCATCTGGTCACTTCCTTCAGAAGTTAGCACAGGGACTGTTGATGTAGTTGGTTATATCAATGAAAGCATCAATGTCACTGTAAAAGCCAGAAATGCTACAAGCGTCCTCTCATATTTCGAGACATCAGCGATTTCAGGAGTTGTCTCAAATATCTATACAAGCTGCACAGTGTCAGGGACAGCATCAGTCAATTCAACAAATGTGGATCTTACTTGTGTCAATCCTAATGCTGTATCTGTGGGCAGATATCTGCAGTTTGCAGGTCATGATGGGACATTTTTTGAGAGATATCAGATTTCATCTGTTGAATCATATTCAGGAAGTAATCTTGGAGTCGTCTTGTCCAGACAGCTGGAAAATTCACTGGCAGATGCTGAATCAGTCGAAGTGCATGACAATCAATATCCTTCCGGTTGGTTCAATGTGACAGTGACACTGCAGCAAGGTAATTCAACAATAAGAGTATGGGGGACAGACTCAAACAATAATGTGGGAGATTATACAGAAGTGGGTCCGGTTTTTTATGATGGTTCAGATCTGGATCCTCAATATGGCGGAGAATCTGATAGGCCTGTCCTCTGGCCTCTTTCTTCAGTAACTGGAAATTCCTCAATAAGGGTAATCGGATTCAGCAATGCAAGTTATGTAACCACGAATGTTTACACTGTCGGAGATCCTTCATATGTAAGTTCAGTGTACATAAACGAGACAGTCCAGCCATTCAATTCTTCAAGAGCTTATGCTGCTGCAGGCAGCGGTTCGACAAAATTATATATTCCGCAAGCTGACTATGACAGCGGGAAATTTGGGCCAGGCAAATATATTGAATTTTCCGGTCATTTCAAGGAATATTATATAAGATATACAATAACAGGTACTGAAAATGTCGCTGACCCTAATTATGAAGCTGTCAATATAACACCTGCATTGGAAGAGGATGTTGTCTTGAATGAATCAATACGAATTTTTAGTACAGATAAGCCTCTTGGATGGTTCAATGTATCAATTGTCCTTCAGTTCAACGGTACAAATCAGGTAAGTGCATACAATAACCAGTCAGGTACCAG
>JAHIYL010000075.1 GCA_018815145.1 Nanobdellota archaeon
AACAATCAGGATCATCACAATCTATTGCATAATCACCATCGTCATCTATCTTGTTATCACAGGTTTCATCACCGCCAATAGCATTGATGCATTCACCTTCCCAACAAACATCATCTTTGCTGCATTCATCCTGTTTAAGTTCTCTGCAAAAACTATCTTGCCGTTCTTCAGTGATTTCCAGAAGCCTTCTCTCAAAATCTACTTGTTTAAGAGGATACATATAAATATCCCCATAATTAGAGAAAATGTCTTCCAAAACCTGTATTCTTTTCTTAAAATTTTCCTGTCTTTCTGATTCATTTTTTTGATCATTATACTTTTCATCAAGAACCCAGTTAATTATACGGATATCAGCTCTTGTCTCAACCTTATCTCTTATAATGTTTCCTGAGTTTGATCTATCAGCTTGCTCTGCTTTTCTCGCTAATTCAGCTACCTTTTTTTCTATTAAGCTGTTTAACTCATCAATTGTCATAGCCTGATATTTTTCTTTGTCAAACTTTTTAAATTTAATTTCCGCTTCCTTGAATCTTGCATCACGCCTTCTCACATCAAACCATATATCCACCCAGGGCCATTCACAGTCATCACATGTATTTACCACAGCTGTTAGCTCTAGATTATCCCCTTCATAAAGATATATTTCCCATCTTATCATATCAGTGTCAGAGACTTTTTCATCATCTTCAAAGAATTCTTTTATTACCTTAAGACAGTTTTCACTGTTCTCCTGAAGATAGAGGTTTAATGTATTCCTATATTCAACCATTCTTTTAGCTAACTCTTCTCCGCCTTCATTGGTTTCAAGGAAAGACTCTGCCATGTTTTTAATATTATCAATCATGCTGTTTATATTGAAATCAAACTTTCTCTTGAATTTTGTATCAAAATCAATCCAATAGAACTTTGTTAGGCTTCCATCCTCTTCCCTTAGCACATTAGGCCATGCATGAAAGATTATCCTCAGTTTCTTTCCATCAAAAACAGTCTTTTCCCAGTATGGCATTCGCTCATCAATTCTCATATCCCTGTCCTCATTAACAACCCAGACCCATGGTGTGATATCTGCTGGGGCTCCAAAGATCCTTCTCATCTCCTCTTCTGTGGCTCCATATTCAACAGGACCACCAACATGTACCTCTATCTTCTCGCTTAGCATCTCGTTTATATCGCGCCTGAGAACACTAGAATGCACAAGCATCTGCAAAAAGCTTATCTGACCCATTTCATACTGTTCACCATATTTTACAACAGAATTTATCTTATCATCAATAGAATCAGCATTACTTATAGTCCCAGAATAAAACTTTACTGGTAAATTGCTCCATTCTGAATTCAGTATTTCAGCCTTTGCACTGCTTAAATCAACATCATAATAAATAACTTGAGCACTCACAATGTTGTTTAATCCAGCACCATATTGATTGAAAGCAGCATAATAAGGCTCATTCCAATTGCTTCTCAAAGGCGCCAATTCAATAAAGTTGCAGCATTCCTCACTCCCATGGCAAAATGTAGTTGCTTCATCTTCATTTTCAGAATAAGTTTCCCATCTTGTACATAACTTTGACTCATCAACTTCCCAATTGAAATCAGTGTTTTCAACAGTTAAATCAACAACATCATGTATACTTTCTTCACCATCATTATCTTCATCATAGGGGCTGTCTTTGTTATATTCTAAATCAATCGCTATAATTTTTTCAGGCACAATTAGTGCAACTTCTTTTGTATCAATAGAATCAGCATAAACAATAGGCAAAAGACTAAGAAATACTAAGGCTAACAGTATTTTCCTTATCATTACCCCTCTTTTTATAATAATATCTTTAATATTTCTTAAGGGTTCAATTCCCCAACCTTTAGGTTGATTTTCTATAAAATTTTTATGCGGCTACGCCGCAGTATAAAACTGCGGACGAAGCTGCGCATTTATTCCCAAAAATATTAGCTTTAGCTTTCGTCTGCGGAGGACGAAAAAATGATAAGCACAGCATTAAGGCATTACAGCCACAAAGTTGGTCTTAATTTCTGGCATCTTGAATGGTGCACAAAATACCGTTATAGGATGATGCGGAAGTTTGAGCATAAAAACCTTGCGGAAGCTGCAATTCGAAAAGCAGCTCATGAGCATAATATCAAACTGCATATTATCCAAGTCATGCCAGACCACGTGCATATACTGGTTACATTGCCGAAGGGCATGAACGAAAGCAAGGCTTTGCAATTGCTTAAAGGCAGGTCTGCTTTCCTGATTTTTAAAAATCATGAAAGGTTTAGGCTGAGGTACCCTCAAGGGCATTTTTGGTCTGGAGGTGGATGTGCAATAACTGTTGGCTACAATGACTTAACATCAATGACTTCTTACATTGAAAATCAAGAGCAAAATCACGCTACTGCGTAGGAAACTCCAACCTTTAGGTTGGAGAGGAGGTCATTTTACTGCTCAATGAAACTGTAGAACTGTATAAAAACTTTTTCTTAAAAAAGAGCGCCCCTACCGGGAACAATAACAAAAGTATATAGTTAGGGCATCTTCTGCATAGAAGTCTGTAAAAATTTTTTCTTAAAAAATCAGCCCCGAAGGAGATTTGCACTCCTGGCCTGTAGTTTACGAAACTACCGCTCTGCTGACTGAGCTATCGGGGCATTGTTGAGAATGAAGGGAAAA
>JAHIYL010000076.1 GCA_018815145.1 Nanobdellota archaeon
AACCATCTGTGTAATTTTGAGGCAGGCTTTTGCAGTGCTCCTTCTCTGTGCTTGCACACCGGGGACAGACCAGAATCTCATTTACAGATTGTTTCTTTTTGAAAAGGCCCATATTGATAAAGAATTTTTTTTTAGAATATTAATGTTTTCATTTGTTCACTGAAAAATATCTACCTTACCAGTGTCTCAATGATGCCAACTGCACCGGAATGCAAAAGTGCCTGCCTTACTTCTTCTTTATTTTCTTTATCAACTAATGCAACCATATTGCCACCTCTTCCTGCACCAACCAGTTTAGCACCGAGCGCACCGGCATTTTTTGCTGCTTTAACAAGCCTGTCAAGTCCTTTTGAAGAGACACCAATCTTCTGCAGGTATTCGTGATTCATATCCATGAGTCTACCCATGTGTTGGATGTCTCCTCTGGTGACAGAGTCTTTTGCTGACAAGGCAATGTTTCCCATCTCTTCAAAGAATGCTGAATATTGCTCCTTATTTTTTTCATATCCTTTTCTTACATCAGCAACTATCTCCTTTGTTCCATGTTTCTTCTTTCCGGTGCCCGCTATCAGCAGAGTAAAAGGCATTTTTATGTTAAGGAATTCAATATTTTCTCCTTTGATGAAATGGACAGGTTTTTCATAGGCTATCACCGTATTATCAATGCCGGAAGGTGTACCATGAAACACTTTTTCACATTCATATGCAATCCTGTTCAGTTCATTTTCACTTTTAACAATTCCTATATGCAAAGACAATGCCTTGATTATTGAGATTGAGATTGATGCACTGCTTCCCATACCTCTACCGACAGGAAGAGTTGAATTGATTCTTATTAAAAAATCTGTATTTTTGATGCCGAGCTCGAAAAGAATAACATCAATTGCATTTTTTAGTAATACGTTTTCATTATCCTTCAGTTCAAAATCAGATACTATCTTAAAAACTGGACTGGGTTCCACAATCGCTTCAGTAAAAACTTCTTTTACAGGCACTGCAATTGCCGGTTTTCCATATACAACAGAATGCTCTCCAAAAAGTATGATTTTCCCGCATGATCTTGGCATCTTGATATATTATCATCTATTATGTTTCTTATGTGCTTCAGACAATTGCCTTGCAGAAAGTGCTCCAATAAGTGATATCTCCCCTGCAAGAACAGCTGCAGCAATAATCTCAGCAAATTTTGATGCATTGTCTCCGGGAGATTTTCCAGAGCCTCTGCAATCCACAATATCAAGGCATTCACTCTGACATGGCAGATGTGTCCCGCCTCCTACTGTGCCGACAAGGACAGCCGGAAGCGTAACTCTGACATGCAGTCCTTCTCCAACCACATCCATATCAGTTATTCCGTGAGAGCCTTCAACAACATGTGCCATATCCTGGCCGGTTGCAAGGAATATTCCTGCAATGACATTTGCAAATTGGGCATTATAGCCAAATGATCCTGCAAGTTCTGACCCCTGATGATTTTTCCGATGGTTTATATCTACCATTTGCTCAGTGGTTGTCTTTAGGTATTTTTTTACAACACCACCCGGTATTGTCGCTTCTGCAACAACAGACCTTCCTCTTCCCTGCTCAAAAGTGATCCTTGAAGGTTTCTTGTCTACACACAAATTTCCGGATTCTGACAGGAATTTTACACCTTCAAAATTTTCCTCAACATATAAACCAAGATTTTTTGCGGCAATTGTAATCATGTTCATGCCCATGGCGTCACCTGTCTCTGCCACAATCCTCAGCCAGACAGTGTCCTTATCTGAATATTTTTCGATTTTTTTCAGTCTTAGGAATTTGCTCTCTTTTTCTGCTTCTCTTTTCAGCTCAGAAAAATTATCATCCGCCCATGCAATAAACTCATTTATCCTTTCACTTTTTGTGATCGCAAACATTGCTGACCTTGTCTGACCAATCTTTGTTATCCTGACAGATGCCCCGCCTGAAGAGTTCAATACAGAACATCCGCGGTTTATTGATGCAGTGAGAGCTCCTTCTGTTGTTGCAATAGGGACAAAAAAATCTCCTTTTGCATAATCTCCATTTATCCTCACAGGTCCAGCGATACCAAGCGGCACCTGCACAGTTCCGATCATATTCTCAATATTTGGTTTTGCCTCTTTTGCCAGGATTGAATACTTATTTATTTCTGAATATTCTCTGCCTGTAATTTTTTCAACTGCCCTTAATCTCAATGCTACTGCCCTCTCAGGGTCTTCAAGCATAATATCAAGCTCATAGAATTTTATTGTCCTGTCAACAAGTCTTTCAATTAATTTCTCATTTTCTACATTATCAGCGTTATCTTTCAAGCCTGAATTTATAGCCATATTGTATTATTCCTCTCTCTCCTTTTTCGACAAGCTTTCTGAAGACCACACTGACTTTTTTTCCAATCTCAATCCCATCAATATCTGCCTCAATAATCTCCGCAGTCAGGCTTGGTCCTTCAGCCAATCTGATGACTGCAAGAACATATGGGATGCTCCTGGCCGGGATATCCAATATCTCTCCTTCAGGATCAGGCATAGGCGTCCTGTTGACTGTGAAAGTGACTATATTTCCAACACCCTGAAATCGATGGTCCAGCATAGCTATGCCGCCGCACTCAGTGCATACACTCCTTGGCGGAAAAAACATTGCAGAACATTCACTGCATTTCTTGCCGACAAGATTATAGTATTGCTGGTTCTTCCTCCAAATCCTTGGTACAGTCATTTTTTTTCTCTTTAGGTGTTTATTGGGTTTTGCATTTATTCAAATATCTATTTAATATCTATTTTCCAAATATGTGCACAATGGCTGTTGCGCCTGTACCGCCGACATTGTGAGTCATGCCTATGTCTGCATTTACCTGCCTTTTTTCTGCAGTTCCGCGAAGCTGGTGCACTATCTCTATTGCCTGTGCAATGCCTGATGCACCAATTGGATGGCCTTTTGCTTTCAGTCCGCCGGAAGTATTGATGGGTATTTTCCCACCGATTGCTGTTGCGCCTGTTTCTGTAAATCTTCCTCCCTCACCTTTTTTGCAGAATCCTAAATCTTCTATTGCACATATCTCTGCAATTGTAAAGCAGTCGTGCACCTCTGCAACATCAATGTCATGAGGACCCACTCCTGCCTGCGAATATGCCTGTCTTGCAGCCTCAACAGTTGCCTTCAATACTGTAATATCAGATCGATCATGAAGGGACAGAGTGTCCTGTGCATGGCCGCTTCCAAGTATCCAGATCGGGTTTTTGCAGAGCTCTTTAGCCTTTTCTTCAAAAGCAAGGACTATTGTTGCTGCCCCATCACTTATAGGAGAGCAATCAAGAAGCTTCAGGGGATCTGATACCAACTGTGAATTCATCACATCAGCCAAAGAGATTTCCTTTCTGAAATGCGCATATTTATTATGGACCGCGTTTTTATGGTTTTTAACAGCACAAAGAGCCATATGTTCTGCTGTGGTCCCATATTTATGCATATGAAGCCTGGCAATCATAGCATACAGCCCGGGAAATGTTGCTCCCTGCACTGCTTCCCATTCCTGTGAAGAAGCTGTGGCAAGTGTCTTTGCTGCCTGGCCGCCGCCTATATCTGTCATCTTCTCAAATCCGCCGGCAACAACAATATCATGCATACCTGATGCAATATCAAAGTAAGCCTGCCTGAGGGCAAGACCGCCGGATGCACACGCTGCCTCCACTCTTGTGCAAGGTATATTCTTAAAACCTGCAAAATCGCCTATCAACGCTCCGACATGTTCCTGATTGATGAAAAGGCCGCCTGACATTGACCCGCCATAGATTGCCTGTACATCCCTGTTAGTGATACCTGCATCTTTGCACGCCTTGATACCTGCTTCTACAGCAAGATCTACCATGTCCTTTTCCCAAAGGTTTCCAAAACATGTCATACCAATGCCGATGATCGCTACTTTTCTCATTTTCATCTAATTTTTTTGTTTGATCATTCTGCCTGACTCATCTCATTAAGTAATGCCTGGTCAATTTTGAATACTCAGCATAATCAACATACCTTTTTGTCCTGATATAATCTTCTACTTTTTTTGTATTCTTTTGGATTGTCTTCTGGATTTTCCTGATATTTTCTGTTATTGTGATATCAAATGAATCTGAACCGGCACCACTGCCATAGCTTGTCAAGAGTATCCGTTGCCCGGGTTTTGCTACATCAAGCACTGCTGCAAGACCCAAGAGCGAAGATGCAGAGTACGTGTTTCCTATCCTGCCAACCAAGAGTCCGGTCTTAATCTGATCTTTTGTAAAGCCCAATTCACCTGCTGCTTTCATGGGAAATTTTTCATTTGGCTGATGAAATATGACATGGTCATAATCTTTTGGCTTTGTCCTGCAATACTCCATGATATTTTTTGAGGCTGAGATTATATGCCTGAAATATGCAGGGCTTCCTGTAAATGCACCGCCATGAGAAGGATATTTCTGGCCTTCTCTTCTCCAGAAATCAGGTGTGTCTGTAACAAAAGATAATGTATGGTTGATTGCAGCCACTATGTTTTCAGTCCCGAGTATGAATGCTGCGCCGCCTGCTGCTGCAGTGTATTCAAGGGCATCTCCCGGTGCTCCCTGCGCTGTATCTATCCCTCCTGCCAATGCTGTCTTTACCATGGCTGCTTTCACAAGTCCAAGCGATACCTGGAGCGCTGCTGTTCCTGCCTTGCATGCAAACTCCATGTCAGCAATCATGACATCCTGGCCAGCCATTATGGCTTCAGCAACTATTGTGCCTGTCGGTTTGACAGCATAGGGGTGGCTCTCACTTCCGAAAAATATTGCACCGATTGTTTTGGGATCTATGCCTGAACATAACAATGCATTTCTTGCTGCCTCAACAGCAATTGTGACAGAATCCTCATCAATCCCGGGAACACTCTTTTCTGAGACTCCCAGG
>JAHIYL010000014.1 GCA_018815145.1 Nanobdellota archaeon
GCACAACTGGAAAAACCTGCAGCAGTTGGTGAAGAAAAAGGCTTCAATCCAATCTATGCTGCTGTACTGCTCAGCCTTTTTGTGATCACAGCAATTCTGTTCTATTTTGTTCTTTTTGCAGGAAAACATAATAAGAGCAATAAGAAACCGCCGATCCTTAAAAACAAAGGAAATTCTTCTTCTATAAAGATGCAATCTTCTCCCAAAGAGAAGATTCACGCTATCACCCAGGAACTCTACAGCATGAGCCCTGACAGGTTTGAAACATTGGCAAAGGCAAATGATCTGCCAAAGTATATAGCCAGTGCAATCCAAAGGCCTGAAGTTGAAAATGTTCTTTCCTTTGCAGACTCAAAAGATGACTTGTACCTTGTTCTATACAATCTATGCATAATCGACCATCACCCGGACAAGAAGCCTGTCTTCAGGCTTGATAAGAATATTCTGCAGTATCCGCTGGCAAAAAATGGAAACATACCACTTTACCTAAGCGAGAATTTTCCAATCTATTCTTTGGAACAGCTCTTCAGGTTCCTGCCTGCGCTGTCAGAGGATGAGTTTGAACAGTTCATCAACCGGGACAGACATATGCTTTCCACCTGGGCGATGCAGTTTGGGTATGAGTTTTCTCTTTTGTTTGCCAGGGCATCAACAAAGGATCATTTTGATTCCATCCTCAGGCAGGTTAAGCAGGAGCAAACTCTCTACAGCTATTATATAAATCGAAAATTTTAAAATGTAGCAGATGTTCAGAAGAAGTATTTATTGCAGAAAAATGAAAAATTCAAAAAAAAAGGGGTTTGAATGCTAACATATTTTGCCTTTTTTATCGTCGCCTGCATATTTTTGGTCAAATCAAGTGATTACCTTCTAAAATCTCTCACTAAAATTGCATCATTTTTCAGGATAAATGAATTCACGATTGGTTTTATCCTCATGGCTGTCTCAACTTCTCTTCCTGAGCTTTTTGTTGGAATAGTTGCAGCTCTTAATAATCAGCCATTATTTTCAGTAGGTAATGTCATAGGCTCAAACATAATGGACCTGACGATAGTCATAGGTATTGTAACGATTCTTGCCCGAGGAATTAAGATCAAGAGCAAGATCATAAAAAAGGATCTCATATATATGCTTTTAATTGTGTTTGCGCCTGTTGTCCTCATGGTCGATCATTATTTTTGGGCAATTTTCAGAGTGAAGGTTCCGGCAGGTATTTCCAGGATTGACGGAGCAATACTGATCCTGATATTCGCATTCTATATATGGTCGCTTTTCAAGCAGGAAAAACTGTTCAGAAAGACCATGCCAAGGACAAACCATTTTCATATAGTAAAATATTTCTTTTATTTCATACTGAGCTTCATATTCCTGATAGGCAGCGCAAAAGCAGTTGTCGAATATGCAACACTCCTTTCAATTGAAATGGCGCTTCCACCCCTGCTTATAGGGCTTTTCATAATAGCTCTTGGAACTAGCCTTCCTGAGCTAATGTTTGAGACCAAGGCAGTCCTGGCAGGCCATGAGGAGATGGCTGTGGGAGACCTTATCGGCAGTGTCATTGCAAATTCTACTCTTGTACTTGGAGTGACTGCAATTATAACACCGATTGTTGGAAATGCATTGGTGTTTGTCTCCAGCACATTGTTCATGATACTTGTTGCATTCATTTTCCTGACATTTGCAGAATCAGATAAGGGTCTTTCCTGGAAAGAAGGCATGAGCATGATACTTCTCTATCTATTTTTTGTGATACTGGAAACTTACATAATGTCTCTTTCAGGATAAAATCTGAATGTCAGTTCCTGTTATGCAAAATTTTTCTAAAAAGGTCTTTGATGTATTTATGATCGTATAAGAAGATCAGATAGTAGAATATAGTAATTCCAAGTAGAATCCATGCTTTGTATAGTTCCGGGTTTGATAGTCCTGCAGTAAGGCACCTCCATGTTTTATTAGGTTACTCTTTCTCATATATTGTCATATAATATTATGTTTTCCAGATTAATAAAACTTTTGGATTTTGAATTTTTGAAGTTTAATAAATAGTATATTTTAGCGGTGATGAAGATTATGGCACGGACAGATTTTGTACCAAAATCTTACTCGACTAGCGTTTCGCCCGTCCATAATCATCACCGCCTATATACTGCCTTCTTAATAAAGGCAAATAATAAAAATAGCAGCAACATCACCACTGACGCAGGTCAGGCGGGGGACGCCCCATCGGGGTGCCTGGCGAGGTTCGAAGAACCGACTGCAGTCAGTTGTGGTGATGCTGCTGCGAAAATAAGCAAAAAAATATGGGGAAAAAATTAGCTAAAAATTCTCATTTCCAATATATTTAAAAGAAAACTTCCATTTTGAAAATCCATAATTATCATGGGGGTCAATTAAGATGTCACAACCAATGCAACCAATATTCATAATGCCGGAAGGCACAAAAAGAAACTCAGGAAGGAGTGCACAGAGGAACAACATCATGGCAGCAAAACTTGTTGCAGAGACAGTCAGGACAACACTTGGCCCCAAAGGCATGGATAAGATGCTTGTGGATTCCATGGGACAGGTAATTGTCACAAATGATGGTGTCACAATCCTTGAAGAGATGTCGATAGAGCATCCTACTGCAAAGATGATAGTGGAGATAGCAAAGACCCAGGAGGATGAAGTAGGGGACGGCACCACAACAGCTGTGGTTCTCGCAGGTGAACTTCTCAAAAAAGCAGAGGAATTGCTTGACATGGACATCCATCCTACTGTGATTGTCAAAGGCTACCGGATGGCCAACAAAAAGGCTCAGGAATTACTCTATGCAATGTCTGAAGATATTACTGAAAAAGACATAGATTCCCTGAAAAATATTGCATCAACAGCAATGACAGGAAAGGGAAGTGAATCAAATAAGGAAAATCTTTCTGAGATTGTTGTCAAGGCTGTGCTCCAGGTCATGGAAAAGAAAGATGGAAGGATAATTGTTGAAAGAACAGATGTGAAGATAGAAAAAAAAGTCGGAGAGAGGATTGAGGACACTGAACTTGTTGCCGGCATAGTGATTGATAAGGAAAGGGTCCATTCAGGCATGCCCAAAGAAGTGAAGAATGCAAGGATAGCGCTGATTGACTCATCGCTTGAGATAAAGAACACTGAGACTGATGCAAAGATACAGATAACAGATCCTTCACAGATGCAGGCTTTCATAGATATGGAAGAGAAGATGCTCTCAAATATGGTAGGAAAAATTACCAGGAGCGGTGCCAATGTCGTGCTCTGCCAGAAAGGAGTTGATGATATAGCCCAGCACTTCCTTTCAAAAAAAGGCATCTATACTGTAAGACGAGTCAAGAAATCTGACATGGAAAAGATTGCAAAGGCGACAGGCGGAAAGATTGTCTCTAACCTGGATGATCTCAGTGCTGACGAGCTTGGCAAAGCCGGCCATGTAGAAGAAAGAAAGGTCGGTGATGAAGAGATGACCTATATTGAAGACTGTGAAAATCCAAAGGCTGTCACTGTGCTTATCAGAGGCGGCTCTGAGCATGTGATTGATGAAGTGGAAAGGGCCATGAGCGATGCAATAGGGGATGTGATTGCAGTCCTCAAGAATGGCAAGGCAGTTGCCGGAGCGGGAAGCTCTGAGATAGAGATTGCAATGGCTCTTCGAAAATATGCTGAATCATTGTCAGGCAGAGAACAATTAGCTGTAAAGTCATTTGCCGAGACTCTTGAGATAATCCCAAGGACACTGGCTGAGAATTCAGGGCTTGACCCGATAAATGTCCTGACAGAGTTAAAGTCATCGCATGACAAAGGCATGAAATGGGCCGGGATAGATGTTTTTTCAGGAAAGGTCATGGATGCCTGGAAATCCGGCGTCATCGAACCTCTGAAGGTCAAGACCCAGGCACTCTCTTCAGCAACTGAAGTAGCAACAATGATACTTCGAATTGATGACGTCATTGCATCAGGTCCTGCTGAAGCACCAAGGGGAATGCCGCCGGGGATGGATGGGAGCGAGTAGAAAATCACAGATTTATACCAGCAGGGAGATAACCTGTGGCAAGCCTGTTGACACCGATAACCCTGAGTTTATCATAAGAAGTCTTCATTTCTAGCATTTTTTCACTCTGTTCCTTAATTTGCTCCTTATTTGGTCTTCTTACACCTTCAGAATATTTGTTATAGTATTCTATCGCCTTTACAATCAGATTGTCATTAATTTCTGATTTTTTTTTTACTTCTGATAAAACATAAAGTGTCTCTGGAAGCAGAGGAATTTGATTGAAAGGTTCATCTGCTGTAGATTCTGGTCTGACAATAATTCCATTATAGAAGGCTTTTTTTTCTAAGAGTTCGTACTGAATTCCTGAATCCGGTAATGTGTAAGTTGCAATAGGTTTACTACGAACAATATTCTTGTAAAAACCTATGTCCCTCTTTGACTTTTTAAGTTTTTCTCTGATCAAATCATGTAATGATAATTCCTCATCATGCATTGAGCAATAAATATCTTCTTCCCATCTCATGAATTTACCAAGCCCCTTCTTTGGATTGTCAGCAGTGATTTGAACAGATATACCATAAAAACCAATTTGGTCTCTTCTCAGGGAATAACTCTCTTTGTGGGTATCTATTCTTCGGACCAAATTCACATTTAAGAGCGTCTCCAAAAGTTCTGATGGGTCTCTAATATTTCTTAGACTACTTTTTTCAATTGATTCATAGACTCTGCAAAAATCCGCTAATGAAAATTCATTTGCTCCATTTTTTATCATTATTCGTACTAATGCTTCGATACCATCGACCGGTACATTTAATATATTCATATCTCTACCTTGCCCCCTGGCAATGAGAACCCCATCAATAACGCATTCAGAATTGCTGGGTAATATTTTTCCCTGGTCATAAGGTACGCCTGAAGGTATAAATGATGTAAGATATCTGATGTTTAAAAAATCATATATTGAAGAACCCGTCTTCTCTAATTCACTAAATATTTTTTGAAATGATATACTATCAGTACTATGTAGATCACTTCCAAATAAATATTCATGGTATTTCAGCCTATCAGCATTATGTCCAATCTGATTTTTTACTAACCTTTGATTTCTGGCAATATTTTCCAGTATGAATGCTTTTTTCGCGTTTTCAGTATATTTATTGCCCATGTTATCACTGAAAAATAGATATTATATATAAATTTAACTTAAAAGAAATTATTATCATGTGATGCCGACATAATTTTTTTTCTTGATTTTGCTTTAACAGAAAGATATGAAAGAATGAAAACACTTAAGCTGCAGCTGCAAGAAATGCAGGAAGTACTGGATTTGAATTCTTTTAATCAATATGAGGATGTATTTCACTGCTGGTGAAACAATTGAATACAATGATCTTCTGAAATATGGCGGAGTAGTACCTAAAATAGTACTAAAATTTTTTAGAACAGCTTCTCTATCTCTTTTCTGTTTGCCTTTATTATTCCCTTTGTAAGAGATTCCTTATTTTTTAGAAATATTTATATATTATCACTTAATAGTAATCAATATTATGGCACTACCTAATCTGGAACATTTCATAATCAGAGGAGAATTTGACAGCACAGAAGCATACAGTCAATTCAAAGACTGTTATAAAGACTATCCTTTTCCCCTGGCAATCCTTGCAAATGGAAAAGGAAGGATAGGGTATTTTAGATATACTACTTATGATTCAACACCAAATACCAAAAATTTGATGGATAGCCATGATGCTCTCTCTATTGAAGCATATCAAAGGATCAACACACCTGAAGAATATGCGCCAGTCATGGCTGTTGAAGAAAAGCTGGATTGTCAATATTCATATATGCTTGTACTGGGCAAAGTGAACAAAGATGCTGATATCAGTGAAATTGCCGAGTCATTTGCAGCAGAATATGATGATAGGACTACAGAAAAAGCAGAAATTACCCGGGCTGAAGTAATTAGCCATCTTGAACGCAATTGCCATACAGCGATGATATATTTTACAACTCCAAACAGGATTGATTTTGAAAGATTAGATATAGCAGTCAACAAAAATTCAAATCTGAACCAATATTTTGAGTACACTGCCAGTCCTGAAATCCATAATCTATATAGACTGATAACGCCTGCCATGGCAGGACTGCTTAACACTCCTGAGAGAGTCGCAGATTGACATTTAGTCATTTGGACAATTTCTTGTTTATTTTTGTGACAATATTTAAATATAACAACAAATAAATGGCATGAAATTATGGGAATCGACTACTTATTAAGGGTGGAATGTGAAAACAGACTAGCATTCAATCTATTTGATCGTAGAAATAGTAATAAGCTTGAGCTTGATGGTATTGTAAAATATACAGATCCAAAAGTTGTTGCTTACTATTGGTTAAAAGACTCTGATATTACACCCTCTTCTGATGAGATATCAGGTGATGGAGCCTCTTTAGGTGTATATAGAAGAATCAATGACTCTGAATATGATACAATCTTTGAAATTGAGGATAAAGTTGGTGAGAAGTATGAGTATTTATTAGATTTGGGGAATCTTCAAGGTGTTGGGAATCATAAAAAAATCGCAGAATTCGTTGGAACAAAATTGAAGAGCATAGGAGAAAGTGTCACTATAAATCATTCAGAGTCATTCATAGGCTCATGGCATAAGAGCAATTATGACAGAGCGATGATATATTTTACTTCTGACAAAAGAATCTGCTTGTCCGCTATTGAGCATGAACTTAATAGTGCATTTGAAGAAATTAGTCAAGATGTTATTGGAAGTCGGTTCACTCTAGATTTGTATCGGAAAATCACACCAGCAATGACTGAATACATGCAACAACAAAATTAGTCCGCAAACATATTCACTGCTAAAGAAGTCTTTCTATCTCCTTCTTATTTGCCTTTATTATCCCTTTTGGTGTTATAAGTCCGGTTACATATTTAGCAGGTGTGACATCAAAAGCCGGGTTTCTTCCCCTGCTCTTTTCAGGGGCTATCCTCACCCTTTCAAATTTACCGCTGTCATTCCAGCCATATGCATATAGCACTTCTTCATCGCTCCTCTCTTCAATAGGGATTGCTTCGCCGTTTGGACAGTTCCTGTCTATGGTTGTCAAGGGAATCGCAACATAAAAAGGTATCTTGTTCTCATATGCCAGAAGCGCCTTTTCATAGGTGCCTATCTTATTGCATACATCACCGTTCATTGCTGTCCTGTCTGATCCTACAATCACCATATCTATCTCTTTTCTTTTCATGAAATAACCTGCAGCATTGTCTGCAATGATGGCATGAGGGATGCCTTCGCTAACAAGCTCAAAAGCAGTGAGCCTTGAGCCCTGGCTCCTTGGTCTTGTCTCATCTGCATAGACAAATATCTTTTTCCCTGCATAATGAGCTGTACGGATCGGTGCCAGCGCTGTCCCGTAATCAACTGTTGCCAGAGCCCCTGCATTGCAGTGAGTGAGTATCCTGAATCCATCCTTTATCAGGGTGCTGCCATATTCACCTATCTTTTCACAGGCTTCTATCGAATTTTCAGCATAATCCTCAGCAAGATCAATTGCCTTTTTTTTTATTTTATCGATGGACCTGTCACTCACAATGACATTATATACATAGTCAAGCCCATCAAAAAGATCCTGTGCAGTCGGTCTTGCCTTTGAAAGAAAATCATAGGCAGCTCTAAGATCTTTTTTCAACTCAGCAAGGTCTGAGCCGTCATACTTCAGTGCTGCCTGGGCCATAGCATATGCAGCAGTAGCTCCGATTGCAGGAGCTCCCCTGACAATCATATTCTTTATTGAATCATGGACTTCAATTGTATCATATAGGTCAACAATCTCAAATCTATGCGGCAGAAGAGGCTGATTTATCATCCTGACAACTTTTCCTTCCATCCATACAGTCCTGTAGTTCTTGCCTTTGATAATCATAATTAACCACCCTTATCTACACTTAACAAGTATTCCTTAATTAATTTTTCCACTTTGGAGCTCATAGAAATGCTGTTTTTTTCGCAATGCTTTCTAAAGGTATTCATAGTTAATGCATCAATAGTGAAATTGACTCTTTCCTTATAATCAGGCTTTCGAAGCTTTCCGGTCCTATCCAGTTCTTCAAGAGCATTCAGATAGGGCTCATTTTCTCTTACAATCATCTTTATTTTGTCATTTTTTAGGTCTTCATCCTTTAGCATTTTGAAAGCTCCCTGACAATCTTATTGATGTCAGATATGTTTTTTTTGGCTATCTCATATATTTTTTTTACAAGTTTTGTCTTGTCAAATTCTATTTTATTATCATAAAAATAAAGTGTACACAAAATATATGCAGTTCTTTTGTTCCCATCGATAAATGGATGGTCCAGCAGAAGGCTTCTTGTTAAATAACTGAGTTCATAAAGCCAACTTTTTTTTTGCTTAATAATTCCTAATGCAAATTGAAGGCTTGAATCATTTCTGATCTGGCCAGATTCTCCAATCTCTTGATTGATTCGAATAATATCTTTTAAATTATACACACTCATACATACTACTATGTATTAATTATATAAAAATTTATTGGTTAGAAAATAAGGTAATTATCCAATTTGAATGAATCAAAATACATACAACTGTTTAGAAAACGGTGTTTAATATCTGATTGAATGGAGTTTTGTCAATTTTTGGAATGGAAGGTAATTCATTTTCTAGGAGCACCTACCAATTTCAAGAATTATTAACTCATATAGGGCTGCCCAATTTGATGAGGTGCTTGTAGAAAAGCTGTTGGTTCTGCAAAACCTCGGGATTCATGAAGATAATGACTTATAGTGCCAATTACTTGGACAATATAATCATCAACTTTACTTTTATCAACGATTGAAAGATATGCAATATAACCTGATGTAAGATTTGTTAATTTGTTTCTATCTTGTTCATTTATCAAAGGATCTTTTAAACCAGCAATTAGATCTGCCTCCATTTTTGCTTCCATTTTCAATTCCTTCAATTGTCTCGTGCTTGCTTCAATTTCGTCTTCAGTTAGTTTCTCTCCAATTAGATACTCTTCAAACAAGTCAAACATGTCTTCATGCATAACCATATATGTGCGTGAAGCAGCTTCTTTTACTATCCTATTCATGTATTGATGAGTCATTTCTTTTCCTTCAAACGCAGCCCCAACATATGGTTCTGGGCTCACTTGACATGTTGGTCCATATGCATCTGAAATAGGAGGTGCCTCATTTTTTATCACGCCAGGATTGTCCAAGCTTATAGATTGCAAATATAAATCACAATTTCCCTCATTATTAATGGCAATGACTACTGCATTAGATATAACATCACTCAGATATTTTTGACCTACTTCTGTCAAAGTTCCATCTTCCAATTCAGTTACTTTAGCCTCTAAAGAAGTAAAAGTATCTTTTTGTCTAATTTGATGCGTCCACCCACCAGTCCATAGAAGGTTGGCAGTCATTTCATCTTTTGGTACAATTGGCATGTTTGTAAGAAAGTTAATATCTTATATTTAAATCTTTTTGTTTTAACCACTATTTAGTAAATATTAATATTGATAAGAACTAAATATTTGAAGCATTTACACCTATCCACTAAAGGCAATTTAACCAATTATTGAACAGACTTTTGTCAACAAATGAATAAAAGAGCAATAAGTAAGACACAAAAAGTTGTCTTTGTTGAAAATATTTATCTTTTAATCTCTTTCAAGAAACTCTTCCCTTCATCAATCTCAACATCAAAGTTCTCTGCAATTGTCTTTCCTAGATTAGCAAAAGAACTTCTTACTCCTAAATCAATATTCTGTTTGCAGTTTTTCCCATATACAAGCAAAGGAACATATTCTCTTGTATGATCTGTTCCCTTGAAAGTCGGATCATTACCATGGTCTGCAGTTATTATCATCAAATCATCTTCTCTTAAATAATCTATCAGAGTACATAAATTATCATCAAATTCTTCTAATGCATTTTTCATACCCTCAGCATCTCTTCTATGTCCATACAACATGTCAAAATCAACTAGATTACCAAAAACAATACCTGAGAAATCCTCTTGAAGAGTTTTTTTCAAAAAATCTATGCCTTCAAGATTGGTTTTAGTATGTACATATTCAGTTATTCCTTTATTATTGAAGAGTTCTCCAACTTCCCCGTAAGCTATTGTAGAAAATCCTTTTTCTTTTAATTTGTCTAGAACTGTAGTTTCTGAAAACTCAAGCGGAATATCTTTTCTTTTCTCATTTATCCGATAAAATTTGTTTGGTTCACCTGCAAAAGGCCGAGCAATTATCCTTCCCACTTCCCACCTGCCAACACAAAGCTTTCTTGCCATATCACAAAGCCTGTATAATTTTTCTACAGGATATTTGTCCACATGTGCAGCGATCTGGAGTACACTGTCGCCTGATGTATAGACAATCAAATCTCCTGTCTTGAGATGCTCCTTCCCAAGTTCCTTTATTATCTCTGTTCCGGAAGCAGGCCTGTTTCCGATTATTCCTGTACCAAATTGCATTTCAAGCTCTTTTATCAGACCATGCGGAAACCCGGCAGGATAAGTAGGGAAGCCAGGATCCTTTACAAAACCCATCATCTCCCAGTGTCCTGCATCAGTGTTTTTTGCAGGATTCATTTCCTGCATCTTTCCAAAGCATCCGAGTGCTTCTATCTTTTCGACTCCTGCTATATCAGAAATATTACCTAAACCTAATTTCTCAAGATTTGGAAGGTTCAATCCGCTAGTCTTTTCAGCAGTATGTGCAAGTGTGTTTGCTCCTGAATCGCCAAATCGAGCTGCATCCGGAGAACTGCCTATGCCGACACCATCAAGGACAATTATGAATATGCGTTTGAAAAACATGAAATTGAAAAAAAATATGAGAATATAAAATTTTTTAATCTGTATTGCCCTTATTTTGTGTTTATATGCACACTATACTTCAGTCCTCTCACAACCCCTTCTTCAACATACTCATATTTTATCTCCGGCTCTTCTTTGGATATCATGAATGTCTCGGCCCCTGCTTTTTTCTGAATATAGTTCTCATAATTGATCAGGATCTCTTTTAATTCTTCTGACGCCTTCAGATATATCTCAATACCCTTATCGTCAGATACCTGAATCTTTTTTCTGATGGAATCAATTTTTTCAATTATCTCATTTGAAAAACCGATTGACAGGCGCACTTTTGAACTTTCTGTATTCAGAAAGATCTCTCCGTGGGTGAATTTCTGCTTTATGTAATTCTTTGGAGCTGCTTTTTCAGATATCAGATGACGTAGTTCTATCTTTATGCTTTTCCCATCAATCCTCATATCAAAACTTCCCTCCCCTTTTTTCAGCTTTTCCTCAATAGCTGAACCCTGCATCTTTGTCATCTCAACAAATATTTTTGGAGCAATACTCGGAAAATCCTTCTCAATCTCTGAGTAGCTGAGCTTGATCTTTGTCTCAAGCCCCGGAAAATTACTCTTTACAATGACGTCTCCAACATTGATCTTGCTCTTGACAAGATTTTCATACTGCTTCAGAGCTTTTTCACAAAAATTGTCATGAGTCACAATGATTGCTTCTTTCAAGGGCCAATTCAGGTTCAGACCTTCTGTTTTTCTGAGATCCAGAACCGTATTGACAACATTTCTAAGGATCTGTACTTTCATCTTCCTTGATTCATCAATATAATTTTCTTTCATTTTGTTTTTCTTAGCAATATTTTTATATAATATAAGTTTCTCGTTTATTAATGTTATCTTCAATACCTGCAATAAGTATCAGCAACAAAGCAACTGTAAGCCATATTTCTATCATCATTATTATGTGAATATCCCCTGCACATTGTCTGCAGGTGAATGATTGATTAGTTGGAAATATGAGATTGATGAAACAACTGACGGAAAAACAACAATTAAGTATATAAATTAAACTAAATTTTCATATCGACAGGTGGAAAATGGCAGCTGAAAAATACGACTTCAAAAAAATCGAGAAAGAGATAAACCAATTCTGGAGAAAGATCAATCTATTGGAACTGCTGGAGGAGCAGAACAAGAAAGGAGAGAGCTATTTCCTCTTAGATGGGCCTCCTTATGCCAACAATGTACCTCATGTCGGACATGTGAGAAACACGATTTACAAAGACCTTTACATACGGATCAATTTTATGAGGGGCAGGAATGTCTATTTCCAGCCTGGTTTTGACACTCATGGCCTTCCTGTCGAAAACATGATAGAGAAAAAGCTGGAGCTGAAGAGCAAGCAGGATATTGAAAAATTCGGGATAGCTGAATTCATGAAAACCTGCAAGGAACATGCTGCAATGTACAAGGACCTATGGATAAAGGCATATGATACACTCGGCAGCTGGTATTCATGGAGAGAGCCGTATATGACATTCCATAATTCATATCTTGAAGGTGCCTGGTGGGCATTCAAGAAGATGTGGGACAAAGACTGGGTATATGAAGGACAAAAACCTGTAACATGGTGCCCGCACTGCCAGACTGCTCTTGCAGGCTATGAAGTCACTGATTCATACAAGAATCTCTCGGATCCCAGCGTGATTGTGAAGTTTAAGCTCAAAAGCACAGAAGATGATCATCTATTGATATTCACAACAACACCATGGACGCTTCCCAGCAATACCGTGATCTGTGTCCACCCTGATAAGGATTATGTCAAGGTCAGTACCAAAGACAAAGGAAATCTCATCCTTGCAAAGCAAAGGATCGAATTATTGGAAGAGATTGGCATAAAAGATTATTCAGTTCTTGAAGAATTCAAAGGGAAGAAACTTGATGGCCAATATTATGAACCACTTTTTGACATCCCTCAGCAAAAAGAGCTGAAAAAGAATCCAAAATGCCTAAGAGTGTATATGTCCATAGCCCTTTTGAAAGAAAGAGTCACATCAAAGGTAGCTACTAAAAAAGTTGGTGTAAAAGCAAGGGATGTGTTTGAAGAATTTGTCTCAGTTGAAGAAGGCACAGGGCTTGTCCACTGCGTACCGGGTGCAGGAAAGACTGACAATGATGTTGGAAAGCACTATGGGCTTCCTAATCTCTCTCCTCTTGATGATGAATGCAAATTCACTGAAGATGTTGGAAAATATGCAGGAAAATATGTAAAAGACGCTGACCATGAGATAGCTGATGACCTCCACAAAAATGGCACACTGCTGCATTATGAGAGAAAAGAGCATGCATACCCTGTATGCTGGAGGTGCAAGGCACCATTGATATTCAAGATGAGCAACCAGTGGTTCCTCAAGATCGAACCGATCAAAGATATAATGCTTACTGATAATGAGAAAGTGAACTGGCAGCCTGAATTTGCGCGTGGCAGATTCAGGGAATGGGTCACAAATGCTGAAGACTGGAATTTCTCGAGGCAGAGATACTGGGGCATCCCGATCCCAGTCTGGAAATGCGAATGCGGTGAAAAAAAGGCCATAGGAAACCTGAAAGAGCTTAAAGAAAAGGCACTTGAAGATATACCTGATGATTTTGATCTGCACACAGTCAATCTTATCCATATGAGATGTGAAAAATGCAGCGGCACTATGAACAGGATTAATGACATTTTTGATGTGTGGTTTGATTCAGGAGTGTCACCTTGGGCAAGCATGGGATATCCGAATGACAACAAGGAACTGTTCAAAGAACATTTTCCGGTCTCTCGAGTAAATGAATCTCAGGATCAGATCAGGGGCTGGTTCTATAGCCTGATGTTCTGCAGTGTCGCGACATTCGGCAAGGCACCCTACAAAGCTGTATCAATGCCGGGCTGGGTTGTTGACAACAATGGAGAGAAATTCTCAAAATCACTTGGAAATGGTGTTGAGGTTGAGGTTGCTGTTGACAAGATAGGTGCTGATTCGCTCAGATTCTACTATTGCTGGGACATCGCACCATATGCACTCCAGAAGTTTTCAATGGAAACAGCAGGAAAAGAGGTCCATAAGATGCTCAATATCCTTTGGAACCTGCATTCATACCTTCTTGCTGAAGCAGAAGACAAAAAAATTGAAAAATTCAATGAGGATGAGCTCAAAGCAGAAGACAGATGGATAATTTCAAGATTCAATAATTCGATTCAGGCACTCTATGATAGCTATGACTCATTTGAAATCCATGAAGGCGGAAGAAAGATATATGAGTTCATTGTGAATGATCTTTCAAGGACCTATGTGAAGATGGTCAGAGACAGGGTTGAAGATGAAAAGATACCCTTGCAGGTGCTGAATCATTGCCTTGTGAATACTGTGATTGCACTGGCTCCTATAACTCCATTCATTTCTGACAAAATTTACAGGGATCTTGCTGCTATCAATACAGGATTCAAAGAGTCTGTCCATCTTGTGCTGCTTCCAAAAGTCGGAAAAGGAGACAAGCGCCTTGAAGAGGAATTCATTGTTGTCCAGGACCTAATAGCTTCCATACTTGGTGCAAGAGATAAGGCGCAGCTTGGTGTAAGGTGGCCAATCTCTGAAGTAATTATCGAGGCACATGATGAGTCGATAAAGGCAGCGATTGACAATCAGATAGAAATTGTCCAAAGGCTGACAAATGTAAGGAAGATAGGATTTGGGATTGTACCTGTCAAGATTAAGGCAAAGATTGATTTCAAGTCACTTGGCAAGGAATTTGGCCAGGAGACAGGTGATGCTGCTGAAGCAATGCAGAAAGATATGGCTGCCATTGAAAAGCATCTGGAAGCTGGCAAGACAGAATTCAAGATAGGAAAATTTAACATCAAAAAAGATTTTTTTACATTGACTACAATCCCACCAGAAGAATATGCATCATCTGACTTCAGGGGAAAAAGCATCTATCTATTCAAAGAAATTACCTCTGAACTTTTTAATGAAGGC